>NZ_JAPVZF010000009.1:0-74220 GCF_041432195.1 Streptococcus sp. 27098_8_23
TTAGCGGGTGTAGTTTAGTGGTAAAACTACAGCCTTCCAAGCTGTTGTCGCGAGTTCGATTCTCGTCACCCGCTTTGAACTTTGTTCAATTACCAAGTTTTTTAAACTTGGGCGCGTAGCTCAGGTGGTTAGAGCGCACGCCTGATAAGCGTGAGGTCGGTGGTTCGAGTCCACTCGTGCCCATTTATAAATATGGTCCGTTGGTCAAGGGGTTAAGACACCGCCTTTTCACGGCGGTAACACGGGTTCGAATCCCGTACGGACTATTTATTGGAGGATTACCCAAGTCCGGCTGAAGGGAACGGTCTTGAAAACCGTCAGGCGTGTAAAAGCGTGCGTGGGTTCGAATCCCACATCCTCCTTTTTATATTAACGCGGGATGGAGCAGCTCGGTAGCTCGTCGGGCTCATAACCCGAAGGTCGTAGGTTCAAATCCTGCTCCCGCAATTTGGCTCGGTAGCTCAGTTGGTAGAGCAATGGATTGAAGCTCCATGTGTCGGCGGTTCGATTCCGTCTCGCGCCATATTTATTTATAACTTGGAAGGGTAGCGAAGAGGCTAAACGCGGCGGACTGTAAATCCGCTCCTTCGGGTTCGGGGGTTCGAATCCCTCCCCTTCCATTACTTTAGTTACGGGCATAGTTTAAAGGTAGAACTAAGGTCTCCAAAACCTTCAGTGTGGGTTCAATTCCTACTGCCCGTGTTAATATGATTATGGCGGGTGTGGTGAAGTGGTTAACACACCAGATTGTGGCTCTGGCATGCGTGGGTTCGATCCCCATCACTCGCCTATTTTATATTATTGGGGTATAGCCAAGCGGTAAGGCAAGGGACTTTGACTCCCTCATGCGTTGGTTCGAATCCAGCTACCCCAGTTACTATTTGCCGGCGTGGCGGAATTGGCAGACGCGCTGGACTCAAAATCCAGTGTCCGCAAGGACGTGCCGGTTCGACCCCGGCCGCCGGTATAGTGATAAAGACAAGGTTTTCGGATCTTGTTTTTTTGATTTAGTGAAGATTTTGATATTTTTCTTTAAGTACAGATTACTGATGAATCATCTTTTTCTTCTTATTCTAATCATTTTTAGTGTATTTTTGGTATAATATTACTTATTCACAATTTATTTTGATTATGAAAGAGTTTGGTGATTAATGTCTCGGTCTGTTGAATTACTAAAGAAACGTTACTTAAAGAATATAAAAGAGAACCCAGATTTATTTATTGGGATTGAGTTAGAATATCCTATTGTAAATTTAGAGGGTAAAGCTACAGATGGTGAAGTTGTTAAGGATCTCTTTCGGTATTTACCATCAGTACTGGGCTTTACTATCGAAAAAGTGGATGATTTTGGGAATCCAATTCAGTTGCTTGATCCAGTCAGCCAAGATACGATCTTGTTTGAGGTTGCTTATACGACGATTGAGTTTGCATTCGGAAAGGCCGAATCTATCCAAGAGGTGGAAGAACGCTTTAACTTCTATATGGCTACGATTCAGAATAAGTTGGGTGAAGCTAACCATGCTATTGTTGGCTGCGGCATTCATCCCAACTGGGATAAAAATGAGAATTGTCCAGTGGCTTATCCCCGCTATCAGATGTTGATGGATTATCTGAATTTGAGTAGAAATGTAACTAAATCAGATTTACATCATTTCCCTGAGTATGGTGCCTTTATCTGTGGAAGTCAGGTTCAACTGGACGTTTCAAAGTCCAACTACTTGCGGGTTATCAATGCTTTTACACAAATTGAAGCTGCAAAAGCCTTTTTATTTGCCAATTCTGAGTTTTCAGGGGAAGATTGGGATACTAAGATTTCAAGGGATATTTTTTGGGAAGAGTCTATGCACGGGATTTATCCTGAAAATGTAGGCGTCAATGCCAGACTCTTCAAAGACGAGAATGATTTTTTTGATTATCTAGATCATTCTGCAATCTTTACTGCGGAGCGTGATGGGCAGACCTATTATTTTTATCCGATTCAGGCTAGGGACTATTTGGCTACACCTGAAATCCAAGTATTTACCCTTAATGGGGATGAGGTGTTAATTCATCCTCAGGAGGAAGATTTCCAAACTCATCGTAGTTACCAGTACCAAGACTTAACGACTCGAGGGACTATTGAATTTCGTAGTGTGTGTACGCAACCTCTAGATAGAACTTTTGCTTCTGCTGCCTTTCACTTGGGATTGTTGGTTCATTTAGACAAGTTAGAAGCTTACTTGCAATCTGCACCATTTTTTACCACATTTGGTCGTGATTATAAGTCATTGAGGCGACAATTTTCTAAAAAACAACTCACAGATGAAGAAGAAGCTGCGGTTCTCGAGTTTTCTAAAGACTTACTCATCCTAGCTGAGGAAGGACTGGAGAAAAGAGATAAGCAAGAAATGGTTTATTTAGAGCCTTTGAAGAAAGAATTGGGATTATAATTTCTCTTATAAAGGGAGAATTTTCTGAAAAATCATGATATAATGGAAGAGACTATAGATAAAGGATAGAGATTCATGACATTAGTTTATCAATCAACGCGTGATGCCAACAATACAGTAACTGCCAGCCAAGCTATTTTGCAAGGTTTGGCAACGGATGGTGGTCTGTTTACACCACTTACTTATCCAAAGGTGGATTTGGACTTTGACACATTAAAAGATGCTTCTTACCAAGAAGTGGCTAAATTAGTTTTATCAGCATTTTTAGATGACTTTACGGCTGAGGAGTTGGACTACTGTATCAACAATGCCTACGATAGCAAGTTTGATACTCCAGCTATTGCGCCATTGGTGAAACTGGATGGGCAATACAACTTGGAATTGTTCCATGGTTCAACGATTGCCTTTAAGGATATGGCCTTGTCTATCTTGCCATACTTTATGACGACAGCCGCTAAAAAGCATGGTTTAGAGAACAAGATTGTCATTTTGACAGCGACATCTGGTGATACTGGGAAAGCTGCTATGGCGGGGTTTGCCGATGTGCCTGGAACTGAGATTATCGTCTTTTATCCAAAGGATGGTGTCAGCAAGGTGCAAGAGTTGCAAATGACTACTCAGACTGGCGACAATACTCATGTTATCGCCATTGATGGAAACTTTGATGATGCACAAACAAATGTGAAACATATGTTTAACGATGTAGCTCTTCGTGAAAAGTTGGCTGCCAATAAACTGCAATTTTCATCAGCTAACTCTATGAACATTGGTCGTTTGGTACCACAGATTGTTTATTATGTTTATGCCTACGCTCAGTTGGTCAAGTCTGGTGAGATTGTAGCTGGTGATAAGGTCAACTTCACAGTACCAACAGGAAACTTTGGAAATATCTTGGCTGCCTTTTATGCCAAGCAAATTGGTCTGCCAGTTGGTAAATTAGTCTGTGCTTCAAATGACAACAATGTCTTGACAGACTTCTTCAAAACACGTGTTTACGATAAGAAACGTGAGTTTAAGGTAACGACTAGCCCATCTATGGATATCTTAGTATCTTCAAACTTGGAGCGTTTGATTTTCCATCTTTTGGGGAATGATGCGGTTAAGACAGCTGAACTCATGAATGCTTTGAGTACACAAGGACAATATGAATTGACAGACTTTGATGCAGCGATTCTGGAACTCTTTGCAGCTGAATATGCGACTGAGGAAGAAACTGCGGCAGAAATTAAACGTGTTTATGATACAGATGCCTATATCGAGGATCCACATACGGCGGTTGCCTCAGCTGTTTATAGAAAATACCAAGCGGCTACTGGCGATGCGACTAAGACAGTGATTGCTTCAACAGCTAGTCCTTACAAGTTCCCAGTGGTTGCCGTAGAAGCGGTAACAGGAAAAGCAGGCTTGACTGACTTTGAAGCCTTGGCTCAATTACATGACATTTCAGGAGTGGCAGTGCCACCAGCAGTGGATGGCCTTGAAACGGCTCCAGTTCGTCATAAAACAACAGTGGCAGCTGCAGACATGCAAGCAGCGGTGGAGGCTTATCTAGGACTTTAAGACAGAGGGAGTAAACTCGGTTGGGAAACCAACTGAGTTTCTTTTCATCAGGAGGAGAGATTGTTTAAGAAAAATAAAGGCATTCTTAATATTGCATTGCCAGCTATGGGTGAAAACTTTTTGCAGATGCTTATGGGCATGGTGGATAGTTACTTGGTCGCTCACTTGGGCTTAATCGCTATTTCAGGTGTTTCAGTGGCTGGCAATATTATCACCATTTACCAGGCGATTTTTATCGCTCTGGGAGCTGCTATCTCCAGTGTTATTTCAAAAAGTTTGGGGCAGAAAGATCAGTCCAAGTTGGCTTATCACGTGACAGAGGCTCTCAAGATAACCCTATTGCTGAGTGCACTTTTAGGCGCTTTATCGCTCTTTGCTGGGCAAGAGATGATAGGGCTCTTGGGAACTGAGCAGGATGTGGCCGAGAGTGGTGGACTCTACCTATCTTTGGTGGGTGGATCGATTGTTCTCTTGGGCTTGATGACCAGTCTAGGTGCCTTGATTCGTGCAACGCATAATCCGCGTCTACCTCTCTATGTTAGTCTTTTATCCAATGCCTTGAATATTCTTTTTTCAAGTCTAGCTATTTTTGTCCTTGATATGGGCATAGCGGGTGTTGCTTGGGGGACTATCTTGTCTCGCTTAGTCGGTCTTGTGATTTTGTGGTCGCAATTAAAGCTGCCTTTTGAGAAACCGACTTTTGGTTTAGATAAGGAACTATTGACTTTGGCTTTGCCAGCGGCAGGAGAACGTCTCATGATGCGAGCTGGAGATGTAGTGATCATTGCCTTGGTCGTCTCTTTTGGGACGGAGGCAGTAGCGGGAAATGCAGTCGGAGAAGTCTTGACCCAGTTTAACTATATGCCTGCCTTTGGCGTCGCTACGGCGACGGTCATGCAGGTAGCTCGAGCAGTTGGAGAGAATAACTGGGAAAGAGTAGATGATTTGAGCAAGCAAACCTTTTGGCTTTCTCTACTTCTCATGTTGCCCTTAACTCTCAGTATCTATGCCTTGGGGACACCATTGACTCATCTCTATACGATCGACCCTGTAGCGGTCGAAGCGAGCGTTTTGGTGGCACTGTTTTCTCTACTAGGAACTCCCATGGCGACAGGAACAGTCATCTATACTGCAGTTTGGCAGGGTTTGGGGAATGCTCGCCTCCCCTTTTATGCAACAAGTATTGGGATGTGGTGTATCCGCATTGGCACAGCCTATCTGATGGGGATTGTTCTTGGTTGGGGCTTGCCTGGTATTTGGGCAGGGACTCTCTTGGATAATGGTTTTCGTTGGTTATTTCTACGTTACCGTTACCAGCGTTATATGAGCTTGAAAGGATAGGAGATGCAAAAAACAGCCTTTATTTGGGATTTAGACGGGACTTTATTGGACTCTTACGAAGCGATTTTGTCAGGGATTAAGGAGACCTTTGCACAGTTTTCTATTCCTTATGATAAGGAGAAAGTGAGAGAGTTTATCCTCAAGTTTTCTGTGCAGGATTTGCTGGAGCAGGTGGCAGAAGAGAGAAACCTGGATGCGGAAGTGCTCAATCAGGTACGTGCCCAGAGCCTGGCTGAGAAAAATGCCCAGGTAGTTTTGATGCCAGGTGCGCGTGAAGTGCTAGCTTGGGCAGACCAAGCAGGGATTCGGCAGTTTGTCTATACTCATAAGGGGGACAATGCTTTTACCATTCTCAGAGACTTGGGGTTGGAATCCTATTTCAAAGAGATTTTAACCAGTCAGAGTGGCTTTGCGCGTAAGCCTAATTCACAAGCGGCTGACTATCTGTTAGACAAGTATCAGCTGGATCCTGAGAAGACCTATTATATAGGGGACCGGACTTTGGATGTGGAATTTGCCCAGAATAGCGGCCTTCAAAGCATCAATTTTTTAGAGTCGTCTTATGAAGGGAATCACATGATTCAAGAGTTAGCAGATATTCCTCATATTTCTGAGGATTGGGGGCGAGAAGATTGTGTCAGTTTTGTGACAGAAACCTAACAAACTATTTCAAGTAATCGAGTTTGTTACAAGGAATAGACAGTTCTGTTAAATAGGCCCGAAAGGGCTTTTTTTCTGCTTTTTTTGTGTTATGATAGACAGGTACTCATTTGAAAGGAATATGAACGAATGAAGAAAAGAATTATTTTAGCCTCAACTGTAGCCTTGTCTCTTGCTCCCGCATTAGGAGCTAAAGCTCAAGAAATCTCTTGGACAGCACGTAGCGTTGAGCAAATCCAAAATGACGTGACGAAAAACGAGAACAAAAACAGCTATACAGTACAGTATGGTGATACTTTGAGCACGATTGCAGAAGCTTTGGGAGTAGATGTGACGGTCCTTGCTAATTTGAATAAAATTACCAATATGGACTTGATTTTCCCAGATACTGTCCTCACTACAACTGTCAATGAGGCAGAAGAGGTAACGGAAGTTGAAATCCAAGCTCCTCAATCAGATGCTAGTGAAGAAGTGACGACTGCGACAGCTGATTTGACGACGAATCAAGTGACAGTCGATGAACAAACAGTTCAAGTAGAAGACCTTTCTCAACCAATTGAGGAAGCTCCAACTGCAACAGAGACTGAAAAACCAGCAGAAGTAGCGCCAAGTTCAGAAGTTTCTGAGACAGCGACAGTTGCTGAAGAGACACCATCTACAGAAACATCTGTAGCTGAAGAAACAGCTGAAACGACTCCAGCGGAAGCACCAGTAGCAGAAACAACTCGCCCAGTTGAAGAAGAAGCTCCACAAGTGGCGACTCCAGCTACCGAAGAAACGGCAGCAACAACTCCAGCAGAAGCACCAGTAGCAGCTGCGCCGGCAACTGAAACGCCTGCTGATACAACAGGAACAAGTGCAGCAGAAGAAACAGCAGCATCAACAGCAACTTCTGACACTGCAACTTCGACTTATCAAGCAGAGCAAAGCCAAACTCCTTCAAGAACTTATTCAGCTCCAGCGGCTCCTGACTATGCAGGACTTGCTGTAGCTAAGTCTGAGAATGCTGGTCTTCAACCACAAACGGCAGCCTTTAAAGAAGAAGTAGCCAACTTGTTTGGGATTACATCCTTTAGTGGCTACCGTCCTGGTGACAGTGGGGACCATGGTAAAGGTTTGGCCATCGACTTCATGGTTCCAGTGAGTTCAGCACTCGGGGATCAAATTGCAGAATATGCAGTCAAAAATATGGCTAGCCGTGGTATCAACTATATCATCTGGAAGCAACGTTTCTACGCTCCATACGATAGTAAATATGGACCAGCTTACACGTGGAATCCAATGCCGGATCGTGGTAGTGTGACCGAAAACCACTATGACCACGTTCACGTTTCAATGAACTAATCATTAAAATGGAAGTTGGGAACTGATTGAGTTCCCTCTTCTTTTTTGCATGTCATTCCTTCAGGATAATCAAGAAGATTATTCTGAAGCAAGGTGGGCCTGCTATTTTGACTCTGCTGAGTATGTTACTTTTGAAATAAGAAAACCAGCGTCCTGAACGACGCTGGTTTTTGTAGACTCTTATCCATTTCGACGTTTACGGGCTAGTAGGGCTCTGTAAAAGAAGATGTGATTGTTCTGGATATAGGGAAGGAGTGAAAAGCTAGCAATTCCAAAGGTGATCCAGTTGAGGAAGTACCAAGGGAGTAGTTGTAGGTCGAGGACAAAGCGCTGGAATTTGTAACCTTTCATCAAGAAACGGCTGGTTTTCAGGATTTGACGGGATTTAGCCTGTCCTAAATCTAGAGTATCGCAGAGGAGGAATTCTACCTGCGAGTAGGCATAATGTTGCGGTACGTAGAGGAGATTGCCCACAATCATCAAGATGAGGCTCGCGAAAAAGTAGAGGCCAAAGGTCATAAGGAATTGCTCGGTTTCAACTGATGAGAGGTCTAATTTTGGAAATTCAGGATGTAGGGCGACAAATCTCCGAGCTAAGAGATTGCTATGAAAGAGAAAATAAACGCCTACTAAGTTTGGAATGCTCCATAAAAAGAGGTAGAAACGTTTGAGGAGCAGAGTTAGGAAGGTTTGCGAGAAGCGCTCTGCAGCAAAGAGGGCCAGGCTTGATTTTACTGAGAGTTCTGTATCAGGATCCTTGAGGAGTCGGAGTGTCGCAAAAGCAGCACCTGCTAGAAAAATCGTGCTCATAAAAGAAACCACTAGCGGGAAGAGATAGGCTTGGAGCACTTGTGCTAGCATGCTGAAAAATGATTGCTCTAAAACACTTTCTTGGAGACGAGCCAAGGGGTTGAGAAAGCCTGACAAGATGACCAGCATACTAGGTAAGAGATAGACGAGAAAGAGGCGGGGATTTTCAGCCTGAAACTGCCTCGTCTGCAGACGAATGGTTTTTAAATCAATTTTTGGGTATTTCATTCTCTCATTATACCATAAATAGTACACAGCTTGCTAATCCTTTGAAACCAGTGGACTTATAGCGTGTTAAGCAAAAGTGAATACGAGATTGAATACGACTTTACTTTTAGCTGGAGCGGATGAAATCCATGAACTGGTCAACGACTTCAACACGTTGATTATCATTGATGTGGGTATACATATCAAGGGTGATTTGAACATTATTGTGACCGAGTCTATCTGAAATGATTTTCGCTGTAACACCAGCTTCAAACAGAAGAGAAGCATGTGTATGCCTAAATCCGTGAGGCGAAATTTTTTTAAGATCTTTGTGTTTACAAAAGAATCTGCTAAGCTTCACTTTCATAGTTGCGGCTAAAAGCCATCCCCCTATGTCATTCGTAAAAATATAATTTGAATCATGTTTGTAAGGCACACCAGCCTGGAAATATTCTTTTATTTGCTGTCGTTTCCAGAGTTTCAAAACATTCAGAGTTTCATCATCTAAGGTGATAACCCTCTTACTCCTTTTGGTTTTAGGATCCTGGACAGTTTGTTTTTTGCCAATCACGACAGCCGTGCGAGAAATGCTTAACCGTTTATTCTCAAAGTCAACATCTGACCACATGAGGCCGATTGCCTCTCCAGTTCTCAATCCAGAAAAAGCGAGTAAGTGGAAAAAAGTGTAGTCTACAGGCTTAAAATTTGCTCTGGAAACTTTAAGGAATTCCGTTAGTTCCTGTTTTGTATAGTAGTTTTCTTTGCCCTTTAAGGGTTTATTTTTAGGCTTGATAATCTTGTCTAAGGGATTTGACTTAATGATGTCAAGAGAAGCGGCATACTTGAAAATACGGCTGATGACAGAGTAGTAATTAGCATATAGGATATAGCGATTACTTAACTTGATAGCAACCTTTTGACAATAAGCTACACTGATTTGCTGAATCTTCATATCTGTAAAATATGAGTCAATCATAATATCAAGCTTTTTCTTAACATTCTGATAGGTTGTTGGTTTTACAGTGCTTTTATAACTGTCAAGCCATAACTCAGCGACTTCAGTGAAAGTAGGGTTCTGGAAATCTTCATTGTTTGAAAAACCATTCTCTTCAACGTCTAAGAGAAGGTCACGTTCGGCAGCCTTGGCCTCTTTTATAGTTTTAAAACCACGTCTTGTTGTGCGTTTTTCTTTTCCAGTTGCAGGGTCTATGCCCAGGTATGTTTGAAAGAGATATCTAGTCTCTCCTTTTTTTGTAATGTATTTTTTTATCATAAAAAGTCCTTTCTTTTCGATTGCTTGCCCGCATAGTTGAAAAGGTGTAGAACTTATGATAAACTATAATTGTATTTTTTTATCATCCTTTCCATTGCTTGTCACATGGAAGGTTGAAACCTCACACTCAAAAACTTGGCAGTCGGAGAGTGTGGGGATTTTTTTATTTTAATATTCAAAACCATCCACTAAAAATAGAGGAATTTCTTTCCCTTTATATGAGTGAGTTCCGTTTGCTCTGACATAAAATTTTGATACCTTAGTTACATCAAAATCCTCTTCATCATCAACAAATATTTTTAAAATAGCAGGGTTATCTTTTTTCCCGTTTAGATGAATTAAATACTTTGAAAAAACTGTACTTGGGTCAACAACTTGAATCACTGAGTCATCAATAACTAATTTTGTATCATCAGGCCAAGCTCCGTACCAGTTATTATCTACAATTTTATAATCTCCAATCGGTGTTGATTTAAAATTTTTAGCTGGCTTAATTTTCGCTTTGCCTTCTGATTTTTCAAGTCCATGACTAGAACTAGAAGATGTTTTTGATATTTCACTAGTTTTTGATGCGCTATTTTCTTTTGTTTCACTACAAGATGCTAATAAAGTTATAAGAACCACGATTGTAGTTAATAATGTTATCTTCTTCATTTTTTTCCTTACTGATTAATTTACTAATGCTAGATATTCTTCTTTGACCATGACCTCTTCGGCTATGGTTTTTATTTCTCCCGATAAATGTCCACGACTTCGCCGATAATTCGGAAGTCTGTGTCTGGTGTGATTGGCATGTCCTTGTATGCAGGGTTTAGGCTGTGTAAGTAAGCTTGGTCTTCATCAATAACAAGCTGCTTGATATAAGCATCGCCGTTGTAGTTGAATACTCCGATAACACCGTTATTTAAGTCCACGCTGGTCTGAATGAATACCAGGTCGCCGTCATGATAGTCAGGCTCCATGGAGTCCCCTTTGATTGGAATGACGAAGTCGGCATCGATATCTACTGGCAACTCAATCCGCTCCACTCGTACATCGTTCAAATACTGGCCTGTACCTGCAGAAGCTGGGTGGTCGTAGTAGTCGTAACTGTAGAGCTGAATGACTTCTGATACTTCGTTTTCCTTCGTTTCTTCTTCGTTTTTCTGCTCGTTCAGTTGCCTCTTTGCATAATTCAGGACTTTTACTTGTCTTGTAGGGTTTAGTTCATCGTAGATGGTTTGGATGGAGGAAGTGGGAGAAGAAGAGTCTTTTTGAATCGGAGGGAAAAGGTCATCAATCGAAATGTTAAAAGCATTCGCCAAATCAAACATTGTATCCTTTTTAGGAGATCTAAAACCTTTCTCATAATTCCCGATAGCATTTTTACTTATCCCTATCTTAGTCCCTAATTCTTGTTGAGTCCAACCATTTTGAAGCCTATATTGCTTTATATTTTCGCCTATTACAATGGCAATTTCTTCTTTATTCATGATTGAGTCCTTTTTATTTTTCTATAAGTAAAGTATAACACAAAACCCACGAAAAGAAAACTTTTTTTACTTTTTCGTAAAAAAATTGTTGACAGCCCACGAAACGTGTGCTATAATTAAATCAAGCTTAAGGAAATAACAAAAACAAAGCAGAGGAAAACATCATGAATAAAGAACTTACAACACAAGAACAAATCGCACTAGCAAAAGAAATCTTACAAGTCAAGAATCGCAGAGAACGCTCATTGAAACTTGGAGAAATCCTAGATCGTGAAAAGTTATCAGTAGATGATATGTACGCATTGTACAACACACTACTAACAGCAATCAGAGTTTATGGCGACGTCATCGGATTTGACGACAAAGATTTTCAAGAAATGGCTCTTACAATCTTGGTTCTTGAAAAGGTTGAAGAAGCGAAAGAAGCTAGGGTAGCGTAGAGGGGTGCGATTCCCCTCCTAGTTATTGCTCATAGAGCAAAAAAAAGAGAAAGGAGGAAAAGAGGTGGAAAGTGTTGAAATTGTTGAATTAATAAAAATTACATTTAAACGAGGGAAAGGAACAGAAGATGACCCAATTAGAGTTGTAACTCAGTATTGGGACAAAGAAAATGTATTAATCTTTGAGAAAGATTAATTATCTCTTCTTTCAATAGAATTTCGGTAGGAATCAGGTAATAGGTTATATATGTCTAGAATTTTTTTAGGTTGGGTGATTCGATTATCTACAATCAAGTTGATAAAACTTAACAATGATAAAGCTAACTCTTTGTTATCTTTTATGTCTATTTGACCTGGATGTACAGCATTATTCCCTATTACTCTAACACTGTCTAGCATTTGTTGAATTTCTATTGGCATTCCTTTAGAGACAAGACTTCCAATTTGGGTATTTAAATCTTTACCATGTGCGTTTAAATGAGCAACAAGCTTTTCAATAGCTAGACGGGATAGAGCTGCAGAAGCTCTAGGCGAGATATTTAGAACTTCGCCTGCTTCAATATAGATTTCTTTCACATCATCAGGCATATCATTATTAGGTTTAGGCACTCCTTCGGCAACATTTGGGAAAATTAATGCCAACGTTGCATCGCTTGTGTTTAATACGACCCTGGGGCTATACGTTATTTGGATTTCATTTGTTATCCAAATAGAAAATTGATTACAGGCCTGACATTGTGCAATTATAATAAATTTGATAGATTCGTTGTAATCTCTATTGATATTAATAGGATTATAAGTCCATAAATGGGAAGAGAAACCTGAACATACAGGGCATTGAAAGGCTTTTGAATTGCCTGCGAAGCCACCGCCTAGGCTTAATTTAGAAAGGTCAAATGACATATTATTTCTCCAATCGTTTTATTTTGATTATACCATATTTGAAAGGGGTGAGGAAATGAGACCAAGACGGTATCCATATAGCGGGAAAATAAAAGCCTCAACTACAGAAATAGTCAAGGCTTGGAAAGATGCTTACTCAGACTTTATTGCCAAAACCCAAAATAAGCAAGAAAGCTCTGAGCAGGAATTAGTTAATGCTATTTTGAGAGTTCAGATGAATTAAGATAAGGAGGTAGGAACGTGCAAATTTATTTGTATCAACTAAGAAAAGAAAAAGGCATTACACAGAAAGAATTAGCTCAAAAACTTGGAATTTCTGAGACGGCATATCGTCAGAAAGAGAAGGGACAGAGCGCTTTTAAATCAGACGAAATGTTTATTATCGCCGATATTCTAGAAAAAGATATTGGCGAAATTTTTTCAGATCCAAGGCCACGAAACGTGGTTATTTAAAAACAAAAAAGCACCTGACAGCAATCAGGCGCATACTTAAATAATTAAAACCATTATATCACAAAAATGCTTGCCCGCATAGTTGAGAGGATGTAGAAAATGGAAGGAATAACGTTACAATTACGATTGGATGGCGAAAGTGCTGAATTGTTCACGAATCAATTATTGGCCTTTGCTGAAAAGCAGGTCAAGGAGCAGTTAGAGAATGATCGTATGCCAATCAATCAACAGGCTTTGATGAAGAAGTTCGGCTTTACTCACGGCTATATTAAGAAGTTAGAACGCAAAGGATTAAGATTTCGTAAGCAAGGGAAAGATATTATGTACGATGTCAATGATGTTTATGAGATTTTAGAGTTAGAAAAACAAGTACGAAAATTAAGAGCGTAAAGGAGAACAAAATGACAGAACCAACTTTATCAAGCCAATTGCTTGGCTTAGTGGCAATCTTTATCGTGGTATTCATCCTGTTGCTACTGACTGATAAAAATGAAAAATCGGATGAACAAAATGTAGTAGTCATCATTGAAAAAACAGAAGATTTCGGAGAAGTTGCCCGAAGAAACTTGAAAAACTGTGATAGAGGATTCACTTATGATTCCCAACCACCTGTCGGACTTCCTTCATCGATAGAGGACGTACCACAAGTTTTTAGAGCATGCATCGAAGATTATGACAGACTGGCTCGTGATTATCATGAAGAAGCGAGAAATAATGATCTTCTAAGAAGTCAAAATGCAGGCCTCTTAGAAGAAAATGGGCGTTTGCTTTATCAGGAAATGACTTTGGATTTCCGTAAGAATCCAAGAAAATGGAGGGCAAAGACATGACTGTTAGCCGTGACATGAGCGAGATGGAAATCCGTGTGTTAAACATGATCATGAATTGCGCTACTTTCGACCTGCCCATTCAAGCGAGCGAAATCCGCCTAGAAACTGGACTGTCGAAGCGTAAGCTGGAAGAGGTCATTGAGAGTCTGCGTGTGAATTTTGGTCATCCTATTGTGGCTAAAAAGATGAAGCCGAACGGATATTACTTGCCTCGTAGCGAGGAAGAGCGACAAGCAGGACTTGCTCCTTATCGTCGTCAAATTTTGACCGAGCAAAAGAACCTTGCTGCGGTGATGAATATTGACCTAGAAAAATACTGGGGGAATAGCGCATGAGTGAAATCAAATGGATTAAGATTACGACGGATATTTTTGATGATGAAAAGATACGTCTTATTGATGCACTACCAGATCATGATGCAATTTTGGTTATTTGGTTTAAAATTCTAGCTCTTGCTGGCAAACATAATCGCAACGGACTTTTGATGATGTCAGATAAAGTTCATTACACTGATGAGATGCTTGCTACAATTTTTCAAAGACCTCTAAATAGTGTAAGAATGGCTCTAGGAGTCTTTGAACAGTTTGGAATGATTGAGATTATCGACGGAGTCATCACATTACCAAACTGGGAGAAGCACCAAAATATTGATGGCATGGAAAGAATCAAGGAACAAACACGGAATCGTGTAGCAAGACACCGTGAAAAACAGAAAAGTCTTGCACTAGGTAACGTTACATGTAACGTTACAGTAACGGACGGTAACGCACTAGAAGAAGAAGCAGAAGGAGATAAGACTAAGATTAAGAATAGATTAGATAAAGATAAGAATATAACTACTACTAGTAGTAGCGAAAACATCCTTGAATTATTCCAATCTGAGTTTCGTAGATTACTATCAGGTTTTGAGATTGAGGAAATCAATCATCTGCTAAAGGAAAATGATGCTGAGCTAGTTAAAGAAGCATTGAAGACAGCTATTAATTTAGGTAAACCAAACATCAAATATATTGGTGGCATTTTAAGAAATTGGCAGATGAACCAGGTTACGACAGTTGAACAAGTTCGACAATCGGAAAAGCAACACAAGGAGAAAAAATCAGGACAGGAGGTAAAAGATGAATGGGGATTTTAGAAGTTATCAAGCAATTTGAAGATGAATTTTATCCTATTAGCGAAGAAAAGAAGTCACTGCTTATAAAACAACCTCTCTCTACTGTCATAGCCTGCTTGTCAGATATGGCTAGCTGGCAGGCTTGTGGGGGTAAGGTATCATGGTAACCAATGCACTAGAAGAAACGGCTTTATCTTACCTCAGGAATACTGAACAGCAGGATGAAATTTGCGACAAGCACGGAATTCCTCTTATCAAAATCCTCCGGACAAATGATGTACTCTGTCGCTTATGCGAATCAGAACGGATCCATGCAGAGAATCAATTGAAAGTTGATGAGCTGGCTGATGCAGAGCATGAGCGAGAGCGGAAATTTTATCTTGAGAAATTCTCTCTCTATGATGATGTCCTGAAAAATGCTACTCTTGACAACTTCGACACACCGACTGAAAAAGAAGCGCAAAAGCTAGCTTTTGCAAAGAGGATTTGTCGGGAGTGGTCCGAGGGCGCTAGGAACAATATTGTTTTTCAAGGAGAAGCTGGAACAGGTAAAAGCCATCTTGCTTTTGCTATGATGAAATATTTATCAGAGACTACAAAGGAAATTGCCATCTTTATCAATGTCACGGACTTGTTAATGAAAATCAAGGCGGACTTTAGTCAGGAAGAGTTCCTGGTCAATAAAATCGCTAGTGCAAAGTTTTTGGTCTTGGATGATCTTGGTATGGAGAAGGACAGTGAGTGGTCCTTCAATATCCTTTACAACATTCTCAACAAAAGGGCCAATACGGTTATCACGACTAATCTGACTGCACAAGAAATTCAGAAGCGATATGGTCGACCGTTTATGAGTCGGTTGATGAAGGGTGTAGACAATGATCATCTGATGGTATTTAATGACTTAAAAAATAAAAGGAAAGAGTACTTTTAGAAAGGTGGTGTCTCTTGTTATTGAATCTTTACTTCGCCTACAACGGACACTGCAAGTTTTTTCTTGGAAGTTTTAACAATGTGGATGAACTTATCGAACGGATGAAAGACCATCAATGGGCTTTCTCAGGTATCACCAGACCAAAATTCAAGAAACACATCGGAAAAGACGATGTGAGGTTTGATTATGGTGCGATAGATTGCTATTACTTAGCAACAAAATCAACGTGCCGCGAACCACGTTAAAAGCGAGCTAGGAATGTGTCAGTAAAGGTTATGTGACCTTGGACGAGCGACTGCCCGTATTTAGCCAAGCACACAAAGGCAGTCGCATTTTTTGGAAAATGATATGAATGAAATCAAAGAAAAAGCCCTGGCGAAGTTGCTAGAGGAATTAAATCAACCACATGATAACTCACTTGACCGTATTCATAACTGGATATGCGATCAGGAGGATGAGGAATTATTTAAAGGAATCTTAAAAGAGCGATACTCTCTAAAATGCGCTTTAAGCTTCGCAAAAGAGAAAGCTCGTAAATTTGCTGAAAATGGAGTCGCTTGTATCGATGATGCTACTGTATTCAGATGGATTCGAGAATATTTTATCTCAAATTCGCAAGTATCTAACATGAAGCAGGTGCCTGTAGAATCCGTCAAGAAGAAGGCAGAGAAACCAAAAATTCCTCCTGAAAATAAAGTTAAAGTGGTCAAAATTAAGGAAGAGAAAGGAGTAGTCGAAAAGCAAATGAGCATTTTCGATTTCTTGGACGAATGAAAAACGAACAATGGAAGCGAGAAGCTGATAGACGATTGAAACCACCTGCAGATTTCTGGCGCTGGTGCTACTCGCAAATCACAACGTATAAATGGAGCAATAAGGACAAGACCATAATCGCTTCAGATTTGAACCTTGGCTATTGCATAGAGAAGCGACTGACAAAGTCATCACGGCTCACTTTTTATGACAAGACCTATTTTTTCTCAATCATTCTCAGCACGTCGAAACGCATCGAGATTCAATCTTATGAATTTAGCTCGAAGCTGGTTGAAGGAAAACAGTTTATTGATTGGCAATTTACAAATTTGGAGAGATTTGAAAATGACAAACATGTGAAGATTGGCCAAGATTACAACGGACAATTTTATCCGTCTCTATTCGCCAATTTCTTTAGTGGCGGTTTTTACACAGGAAATATTTTTTATCCAAACAACTGGGCTGAGAGACTTAGAAAAGTATCTGAGCTCAAATATTTGAAGTTTGGATACATCGATTACTGGGAAATTGAACGGCTTTACAAATACAAGTTTGAAATTGAATTCGCTCAGAAAATTCATGCTTATAGGTTGGCCAACGAAATCATGTATCCAAATTATAGGTTTGGATTCACAAGAACCGTAGATATGCGAACCTTGAACCGTAGATGGCTTCAGAAGAATAAACAATTCTTTAAGAACTCAAATCGTAGTTTTAATGAATTTGAATTGAGCCGTCGATTAAAAGAACGGAACGGCCAGCTAGTACCTGGCATCGAGTCTTATCTGACATACCACGATATCAAGCATATACCTAAAGGTGTAGGGATCAATAAGTTTCAGAATTGGGTTATCAAGAATAGTATTGAATTCAATGAATATCTTGATTACCTCAAAATGCTTCGAGAGATGGGTATTGAGCCTGAAGGTGATGCTATGCTTGTACCAAAGGACTTCACGGCCATGCACAATCACACAGTCGGATTATACAATCAATTCGTTGAAGAAAGACGCAAACTGGAAGATAAGAAGAAACGCAAGCAGCTTGAATCTGAGTTCAAACTTAGAGAAGGAATGGATAAGACAATCAATGGATATGCATTTCATGTCCCTAGAAAAGTGGCAGAACTGATCTACGAAGGTAAGAAGCTACATCACTGCGTAAGCTCATACACAGACAAGCATTTCAAAGGGGATACCTTAATAGTCTTTGTACGCTTATCAAATCAACCAAAAACACCTCTTTACACACTCGAGGTAAAGCAGGGTAAGATAGTCCAGTTTCGTGGAAAGTATAACGAAGATGTCCCAAAGGATGTCTGGGACATAGCCAATGAATGGATGAAGCAAACGAAATTAGTATCAAAAGCAGCATAAAGAAAAAAGGAGTTAGAAGATGATGGAAGAATTAAAGAAAAAAGTTAATGGAGTATACGGCTGGTCGGTAGAAGATGGGAAACCCAAACCTCCCAAGCAAGATTTACCACAAGCGGTAAGAGACAGAGCAGACTATTTCTGGGAAATGACAGAAGATGGCATGACGTTTATGGGAGCGATGGAATGTATCTTTGCTGATGAAAAACCTAAAGACTATGATTTGGGAGCTACTAAGAGGTGGTTGCCAAAATCTAAGGAGTTTGATGATTGGGTTGGCTATTCGCCAGGAATGTCTCAGGTAGTTATTGCAGTTTATTTGATTTATGGAGGAAACTAAGATGAATAAGCAGGAATTGATTGAGAAAATTGGAAATTTAGATAAATTGTATGGAGAAAAGTTTTATGTTGCTTTGGACGATGTTTTGGATTTAGTGAAACAACTAGACGAACCAGGGAAAGTCCAAATTCCGCAGTCTGTAGCGGATTGGATTGAGTATTGCAAAGTCAGGAAAATTACTTTAGCTCACGCATTATATCATTCTGAAGAAGCAAAAAACAAAAGCGTTTATCGTTGGCTCTTTGAAGATGAAGACTCAGACAACCAAGAAACATTCGCCAGAGCATGGCTGGACGGCTACGAGGTCGAGAAAGAGAAGCTGTATTTGGTGAAAATCAAAGGTGTGAATGAAGAATGCGAGTGTTTATTTTTCGGGGAACTTTCGAATACTTGGAAGTTTAGAAGTCTTGGCAGTTTTGGAGAGCTTAGGAAACATCACACCCGCAAAGAACTAGAAGAAGCGGGGTTCGGAGAAATATTCAACAGTCCTTTGTTTGAAGTCGTGGAGGTTGAGTGAAGCCTAGAAAGATACAAGCAACGATTACACAAGATCTATATGACCACGTCGAAGCCATTAAAGAGTATGGTGGTTATAGGAGCGTGTCTGAAGTAGTCAATAGGGCACTTGAAAAGTTAGTAAATGACCATGGTAGCAATGAAATATATAAATATTATTTGCAAAAAGTAAGAGATGGAAGAAATGAGGTAGAGTGATGGAAGAAGTTATTATGGCTACACTGCCTAACAATGAGTTAAATCGTTTGATAAAAATTGAAACTGCAGTTGAGAATTTAATTGAAAACGGAATACTTGATGAAGATCTTTTCAACGAGTATTTGAGAGAAATATAGATTAAGGAGGTTACAGATTGAAACGAAAAAGCATATCTAAAGTCATGAGACAAAAAGTTTTAGATAAGTACGACGGTCATTGCGCTTATTGTGGCAAGGAATTGGATTTGAAAACTTTGAGAGTGGATCATTTGCATCCTCACTATCGAGGCGGAGAGGATAGTTTTGAAAACTATATGCCTGCTTGCTATCAATGCAATTTCTACAAATCTACTCTTCTGTTAGAAGAATTTAGAGAGCAGATGTCTACTTTGCACGAAAGAATCACCAAGCCATTCATAGCAAGGCTTGGGTTAGATTATGGAATCATTAAAATTGAACCATTCGACGGAAAGTTTTATTTTGAGGAGGAACACGAGAAATGAAACGATTCATCGCAATCTGGATATTATTGTCTGCTGGATTAAATATCTGGCAGAGTATCCACATAAAAAAACTAGAAGAAAAGCGCCCGATTATCGTCTATAAAGCGGATAACGTAGGCGCTGAGATATTCGGCAAGGTCGTCGAGAAAGGACGACACGGAAAGCTATACACAATTACCATTCGTGATTACGGTGTGTTCGTGGTTACGAACGAAGTTTATGAAAATGTGAAAGTTGGGGATGAGGCGAGGTTATAATGGACGATATTTTAAAAGCTTTAGCTAAAATGCTAAATATGACAGTTGAGGAAGTGAGTTCTTTAATTGAAACATTTAAAGGGAATGCCCCGCAGATTTATGAGATGATCATCAAAGAAAAAATGATGCATGATATATTTAGTTTACTTGAGACTGTTTCTTTTGCAGCGTTGTTCGTTTCTGTTATTCTTTTAGTATTTTTCTTGGTTATGAACTTTCGCTACGATACTGCATATATTAGTGGTTGGGATGTTCCTACAGGCAAAACAAAAGAAGAGTACAAAGGAGAGTTAATTGCTCAGGCTAGACAAACTTATGTACCCATTATAAAAATTAATTTTATTACATCGGGTGTAATTCTAATATTGTGGATTACTTCGATTGCTTTAAAAATAACTCTGGCTCAAAATTATATATTCATTGTGAATGAAATTTTACCAAGATTAACAAATAAATAAGAGGTATCATGAACACATTAGAAAACGTAAAACAATGGTTTATTGAGCGTGACTTAGAAAACGGTGGACGGTTAGACAAGCAGTCGATCAAACTCAGTGAAGAGTTCGGAGAGTTATGCGCTGGCTATCTCAAGAAGAATGAGAAGCTGGCCAAGGACAGTATCGGAGATTGTGCAGTCGTGATTGTCGGTTTAGCCTTGCTCATCAAGGAAGATGTGAATCAGATTTTCAAAGAATCTGATAATATCAAGAGAAAAGATGCAATGGAAAGCTTCATATCACTTAATGCAAATATTAGTGAGTTTCAACTATCACAAGGGTTTGCTAGTAAGGTATTGTGCAGACATAATCTAGTACGCTCGATCGGTTACCTGAAATCAATCAGCAATGCGCTTGGATATGATTTTGATGAATGCTTTGAACTAGCCTATCAAGAAATCAAAGACCGTAAAGGTCGCTGGATTGACGGAAGTTTCGTGAAAGAGGAGGATTTATAAGATGACACCGAAATTCAGAGCGTGGGATAAAGCGCGAAACGAAATGAATTATAAAGTTATGGTAGGCAATTGTGACACAGATGACGAAAACTGGACTTGTCCTATCATTTGGATTGAAGAAAGAAAAGACGGGTTACATTTTGATGATTATGAATGTATCATGCAATCAACAGGCCTCGAAGATGATTTTGGGAAGGAAATTTTTGAAGGAGATGTCATCCTTTGGACTTATTGGGATGAATTTGAAGATAGTGGCAGAGCAAAAATTGTCTTTGATAAAGGTATGTTTAAGTTGTTAGATATACACACAGAAAAAGAGGTCTGGGATAGTCTATTTGACTGTATTGAAAACTGTAATGTATACCTTCAAGGAAATGTCTACGAAAATCCAGAGCTTTTGGAGGAAGAAAAATGAAACCAGAAAAAATTGACAACATAAACAAACCAAGCCACTACCAAGGCTCAAAAGGCCTTGAAAGTATTGAAGTGATTGATAACTTCATTGGCAACTTGCCAGGTAAGGCTGCATGGTGCTGGGGTAACGCTATCAAGTATCTATTGCGATTTCAGAAGAAAAACGGTCTTGAAGATTTGAAAAAAGCACGCAAGAACCTTGATTGGCTTATCGAGGAGATAGAACATGAGAATAAAAACATCAAATGATTCTATCATCAACGTTGATAGCGTGAAGGATAGCATCACAATTGAAGGGGTTGAGTTTGGTTCAGATTGTAGTGCTTTAGTATCTAAGAACAAAGACGGGACAGGAACGATCACTCTGATATTTGAAGGAAAAATTATTTGAAATACACGAGGAGATTTGCAAGATGCAGCTAAGATTAAAAGAATTTAGAGAGGACCTAGGGCTCTCTGTCAAAGATATGGCTAGGGATACGGGTGTTTCTCAAAATACAATTCACTTGTATGAGCGAGGTGGATATCCGTCTATTAAGCAAATTGAAATGATTGCTAAAACCTATGATGTAAATCCTGCTTGGCTTGTAGGGTGGATAGATGATGAAATGATGCCTGCAATCCAGGTAGTTGAAAAAGTGGTCTACAAAGAGAGTCCAACAGCAAGGCTGCCAGATTATCACAATAACAATAACGACGGTAAGATTATCAAGTGGATTAAAAGTAAAAGATATATGGGAGGTAAGGCTTGGTCAAAAAGAACTTAACAAAGGCACGAAGAGATTATCTTGAGTTTGAACTCGATGATAAATATTTAAAGATTGACAAACTTATCGGCCAACGAAGGCATGAGCTAGAACGTTTGTACGAAGTTAAGCATCTTACTGTTCCTGGTATTGATGATACTGGAGCAAGTGGCAGTGGGACATTCGTCAACAGGTCGGAGAATCTAGCGGTTGCTTATGCAAGCGATCCTATGATTTTAAGATTAGAAAATCTCCAAAACGCTATTTCCCAATTACTAGAGAATCTAGAACCAGATGACAAAAAAATCTTTTATCTTCGTTGGGGAGAACATACTGGATACGACTGGATTCAAGTTTGGCACATCATGGAGAACGGAGAAACTGGATACCTCTACAGGCATAGCAAGCAGATTTACAGAAGACGTGAAGTGATTCTCGATACACTTGGAAATTTGCTCTTTATGTAAAGTTGTCAAAAAAACATATAGAATTGACAAAAACAATGTGGTAAATTAGTATCATGAAGAATAGCAGAGAGAAAACCTCTGCTTTTTTTGTGCATTAAAAAGGAGGTGAGGATATGTGGTAGTTGTTGAACCAATCAGAAATAGAGATGATGTTCAGCTTATGATTGAATGGCTGACGTTACACAGCGCAGTCAAAGAGTCGGATAGACAACGTAACCTCATGCTCTTTTTATCTGGTGTTAATCTAGGGTTTCGTATTGGTGATATCGTCAAACTAAAAGTAAAGCACGTTAAAGGTTGGCACGTCCAGATCGTCGATGAAAAGACAGACAAGCCAACCAAACGAAAGATGCCAAAGAAATTCAAAAATGCTATGAGGCAGTACATCAAAGATAAGAAAGATGAAGACTTCCTCTTTCCAAGCCGAAACGGAAAGCATCAGCATATAAAACCTAACACAGCTTATAAGATTATCAAAAGAGCTGCTGAAGAAGTTGGTCTTGAAAACATAGCTACTCACTCGATGAGAAAGACCTTTGGCTTATTCATGTACGAACAAACCAAGGATGTCGCTCTGATAATGGACCTACTGAACCATTCAAGTCAAAGCATTTCACTAAGATACATAGGCAAAAACCAAGATTCACAAGACCGAGCCATGACGAAGTTTCAGGGCTTTTAATTTTTTTATTTTACTATCAATTCATTGTTTTGAGGTTATGATGATTTCATTTTATGTATGCAGGATAAACGCTTGATAAATCTGAGTTAAAACTCATGTAGCGAATTCACTAGAATATGTAAAACAAGGAATTGAGAGAGTAAAATTAGAGAGGTTTACAAAAGTATGTTAGGTTTAATAAGAGAATTGATTTACAAGATACGAAGCAGAGATAACAGAGAATATTTTCCTGACTCTCAAACTAAAGAATCAATTATGCGATTCCAAAAAGCAGCTAAGCAAACCTTAATTAGTTCTGACGATTTTGCTAAACTCTTTTGGAAATCAAGAGGGTAATCTTTTGAAAATAGAAGTTGCAACTAGAGCAGGCCGAACAGAGTTTTATAATTCTGGTGAATGGAGAGAACTTCGAAAGCTTGCACTCGAACGTGATCACTCCGAATGTGTTTGGTGCAAAGACGAAGGCAAAGTCACGAGAGAGAACTTAGAGGTTGACCACATCAAGGAGCTGGAGTTCTATCCAGAGTTCGCTCTTGACTTAGACAATCTTAGAACTCTATGCAAAGAATGTCATAATAAACGTCACGGTCGTTTCCAATTTCGAAAATCCAAAAAAATGATTGAGAAAAATTTCAGAACAGATGAATTTTGGGGATGACAACACCCCCCGGTCAAAAAAATCCAGTGTTTTTAAGGTTTTGGGAACCGGTGGGAGGGGTTAACTGTCCAAATTTTTAACGAAAAATTAAAGGGGGTGGGGGGTAATGGAAGAATACTCAGAAAAAAATATAAAAGAATTAGAAAATCAGCTACTTTCTAAAATCGGCTATTTTAGTCCTAGAAAAAAGGATGCGATCCAGTACGAAAAAGTGAATCGTTATCTTTATCTCGTCAGACTGCTCTATGAGCTGAAAGCCAAACTTCATGAAGACGGATTGGTCATCACTGTTCACAATGGGCAGCAGAGATTCCAAAAAGCGAATTCTCTCATCAAGGAAATCAACACAACAAGTAATCAGCTTTTAGCGATTGAGCGATCGTTTGATTTTGAGGTTGAAAATTCTCCTGTTGAGAAACCGACGTCTGGAAGTGATCTGTTATGATTTCTCATCCGCTGGTTGATGACTACATCAAAATGGCCGAGAGTGGAGAAATCGTCGTCAACAAAGAAATAAAGCTGCTGTTTAAAATTATCAAGGAAAAAATCTATCCTCGTGATGATCTATATTTTGATAATGACTTAATTGACAAATTCATTCGGTTTGCGGAAAAGAACTTTTTCCCTTTGGCCAAGTATCAACTTTTTTTGGTTCCATTTATTTTTCTTTTTAGGAAAGAGGACGGGGAGCCACACTTCGACGAGTATCTATATACTTTAGCTCGTGGGGGTGGTAAGAATGGTTTCATGTCTGCCAGGTCTTCGTTCTTTATCAGTCCTATCTACCCTATCAGAGATTATGATGTAACTATCACCGCTAACTCTGAGAAACAGGGGAAGGTGTCATTTGAGGAAGTTTATGAGACCATTCAAAGGCGTGGTCTTGAGGACCATTTTTATCTAACTAAAATGTCTATCACAGGTCGAGCGAATAACTCGGTCTTTTCTTTTCGGACGAATAATCCGAAAACGATGGACTCTGCTCGTGATGGCTGTCTTGAGTTTGATGAGATTCACCAATTTGAAGATGATAAGGCCGTGAAGGTTCAACGGTCTGGTCTTGGTAAGATTGCTCATGCTCGGACTTTCTACAACGGGACGAATGGATATGTGCGTGAGGGATTCTATGACAAGTTGATAGAGAAGTCTATGCAAATCTTGAATGGAGAAGTTGATGATTTCAGGCTATTCCCTTTTATCTGCAAGCTAGACAGTGCGGATGAGGTGGATGATATGAAGAACTGGCCAAAAGCAAATCCGATGTTAGATGAAAACACTCCTTACGCCAAAAGGCTTCTTGCGAGAACCAAGGCTGACTATGATGACCTTGAGTTGGAGCCGTCTGGCCGTCAGGAGTTCATGACAAAACGAATGAACCTTCCTGAAGCGGACCTTGAGAAAGATGTAACCTCTCGGGATAAGTTAGTAGCTTGCCTACGGTCTCCTGGTATCGACTTGAAAGGTCGCTCATGTGTTGCAGGGTTTGACTATGCAAGTATCCGAGACTTTGCAAGCGTTGGTTTGTTGTTTAAGAATGGGGATGAGTTCATCTGGAAACAACATTCATTTGCTCGCAAAGCATTTTTGAAAGCTTTCAAGCTAAAAGCACCTATTGAAGAATGGGCTGAAAAAGGCTTGTTTACAATCGTTGATGGTCCGAGTATTGATCCTAGACTTTTGATCGCCAAGCTGGAAGAATGGAGAAATCTTTATCAGATTGAACTTGTATGCGCCGATGGCTTTAGAATGGACTTGCTGAAACCTCTTTTGGAAGAGGCTGGATTTGAATATGAGTTCTTACGGAATCCAGGGGCGATTCAATCCAAGGTGGCGCCAATCATCGAAGATGGATTTGCAAATGAGCGTTTTGTCTTTGAGGGTGATAACTCTATGATTTGGTATACAGATAATACCTACGTTAAAGAGGACAAAGATGGCAATAAGCGTTTCTTGAAGAAAGAACCTGTCAGAAGAAAGACGGATGGTTTCCATGCCTTAATTGCTGCTCTTTACAAGCGAGAGCTTGTGCAAGAGTCGAATGTTGGGGAATTCCTTGACATGATTGATAGTTGGGATTTTTAACATAAGAATAAATTTTGGGTGGGTGGTCGGCAGAAAATAAAAGAAAGGAGGAAGTGCATTGGGGTTACTGAATTTATTTAAGCGTGAAGTACCAGAGGTTGGTTTTGAGTTCGAGGATCTTGAGCGGATGTTTGGTAATCTGCAACTTAAAAGCTTAGCGATTGATAAGTCTGCGGAATTTATCGCTCGGATTTTTGCAAAATCAGAATTCAAGTATCTCGAGGATGGAAAAGCTAAATTTTCTGATTGGAACTACTTGCTGAATGTAAGACCGAACAAGAACGAATCTGCGTCAGAGTTTTGGCAAAAGGTCGTATACAGGTTGATTACAAAAAACGAGGTCCTAATCTTTCTTACAACTGATGATCAGTTGCTTGTTGCTGACTCTTATACACGGACTAAATATGCTGTTTATGATGATGTGTTTGAGTTTGTAACTTGTAGAGGTTTCACGTTTGAGAAGCGTTTTCGGATGAGTGAAGTCATTTTCTTACAGTACAACAATAATCGACTGCAAGATTATATTTCTGACTTATTTGCTGATTACGAGAAGTTGCACACTCGTTTGGTCGAGGCCTTGGCTAGGAATAATCAAATCAGAGGAACTCTCAAAACAAAAAACAATGGGAGTTTTAATGAGCAGATGCGTGATAAACTCCAATCATATGCTGATGGTCTCTTTAAATCATTTAGCACCAAGACGATTGCCATTGTTCCAGCACAAGATGGAATGGAATACACTGAGCATACGAATACAACAGGGACTTCAAATATTTCTGTTGACGAGTTGAAGAAACTTCGTTGGCAGTTTGATGATGAGGTCGCTGATGTCTTAGGGATTCCAACAGCTTTAATTCATGGCGACATGGCCAATCTGGAAAATAGTCAAAAGATGTTTAATAGTTATTGCTACCAATCACTTGTTAAGAAAATGAGTGATGGGCTTAATTTCGCTTTAGTATCAAAACGGCAATACGAGCGCAATAATCTATTTGTAATCATTGGCGAAGGTCAAAAAGATAAGTTTGCACTTGCTGAAAACATTGACAAACTTATTTCTTCTGGAGCGATGACTCGAAACGAGGTGCGCTCTGAACTTGGCTTAGAATCTGTCCCTGGTGGCGATAAATTCCTCATCACCAAAAACTATCAACTTGGTGAACAGTTAGAGAAAGGAGGTGAGAAAGAAGATGAAAGTAATTCCGATTAAGGGTACGATTATTTCTAACGATGATCGATGGATTTATGACTTGCTTGAGTGGGAAGCTACCGCTCCAAAAGATGTCGTCCTTCCTGATAGTGGTGAACCGATTGAGGTTCATATCAATTCGGGAGGAGGGGATGTTTATGCTGGTAGTGAAATCTATACCGCTCTACGCTCGTATCCTGGTGACGTGACTGTGAAGATTGTCGGCATTGCAGCAAGCGCTGCTAGTGTCATTGCTATGGCAGGAGACACGGTTGAAATCAGTCCGACCGCTCAAATCATGATCCACAACGTTTCAACGAAAGTAAATGGAGACCATAATGCCTTGCTTCATGAGGCTGGTGTGCTAGAAGGATTTAACAAATCTATTGCTAGCGCTTATGTCCATAAGACTGGCAAGGCTCTAGATGACTTGCTTGACTTGATGAACAAGACTACCTGGTTTGATGCTGAATCAGCTTTGAATCATGGATTTGTAGACAAGATTATGTTTACAAATGAAGTCGCTCCGGCTCTAGTAGCAAGTGAAACTCCTATGATTCCAAGTAATTTTATCGAGAAAATGAGATCAGCAATGACACCAGATATTGATAAAATCGCTGAGTTGGTGGCTGATAAGCTAGAAGCTCGACAAATTGAAAAAGAGACTTTCGAAAATAGCGAATTTGTACAGAAGAAATTCAATTTTCCAGAAAGTCCAGAAAATAACACAGACAAGGCTGTTCCTAAAGGGTTCGGTCTTTTTATGTTTTAAGAAAGGAAAAAACAGAATGACAATGCAATTATCTAACCAATTTGAAAAACAACGTCAGGCATTTTTGGATGCCGTTGCAAATGGTGCACCTCAAGAAGAACAAGCGAAGCTATACAATGAAATGATTGAGTCTATGACAAATGAAATGATGGCTCAAGCTCGTGATGCTGCTCGTGAAGAAGTTTCAGCCTTGAATCCTTACGATGCTAAGCTGACTGCTGAAGCTCGTGAATTCTTCAATAATATTGATAAAACTGCACCTAAGGGAGTTGAAAAACTCTTCCCACAAGAAACGATCGACCGTATCTTTGAAGATATGGTTATGGCACGTCCACTCCTTCAGCATATCGGCCTTAAAAATGCTGGTATCCGTTTGAAATTCCTCAAATCAGAGCAAACTGGTCAAGCTGTTTGGGGTAAAATCAATTCAGAAATCGAAGGACAACTTAAACAAGAATTCAACGATGAAGAAGCAATTCAACACAAATTGACTGCTTTCGTTGTAATTCCAAAAGATGCTGAAAAATTTGGTCCAGCTTGGTTGCAAAAATTTGTTTCTGCACAAATTGCAGAAGCCTTTGCGGCTGCTCTTGAAGCTGCTTTCTTGAACGGTGATGGTGACAACAAACCCATCGGTCTTTCTCGTACTCTCTCAGGGACTGTTGAAAGCAATAAGACAACTTATGCTGAAAAAACAGCTCAAACTGCTAAGTTGACTTTTGCTGACTCAGCAACCGTAGTCAAAGAATTGACAAATGTTTACAAACATCACTCTGTAAAAGCGGACGGAACAACTCCAGTTGCAGTAGAAGGCAACCTTGTGATGGTTGTTAACCCAGCTGATGCTTGGGATGTAAAGAAACAATACACTTCATTGAATGCTCAAGGAGTTTATATCACTGCGATGCCATTTAACCTTATCTTGGTTGAATCCGTGGCGCAGACTGCTGGTAAAGTAACTACATTTGTCAAAGGTCGTTATGATGCCTTTGTCGGTGGCGGTATTTCATTCGGTCGCTACACAGAAACCTATGCTTTGGAAGATTTGAACCTCTACACTGCTAAGCAATTTGCTTATGGTAAGGCTCACGATGAAAAGACTGCAGCAGTCTGGACTCTACAACTTCCTCAAGCCTAATCTAGGAGTTGAGCCATGACTCTCGAAGAACAACTTCATCCGCTCCTAAAATCTTTCAAGGAGCGGATGAGGATTTTTCATAATGGGGAGGATGCAAACCTCTCAAAAATGTTGGAAAGTTCTGAGTCAGCCATTCTCAGTCTGGTCGGTAGTAAGGACTCTGCTAATCCACGAGTGAGAGAGCTTATTTTAGAACGTGCTCGATATGTCTACAATGATCAAGTTGAATTTTTCTACGGGAACTTTCAAGGGGATTTGATGGCATTATCACTAGAAAATTACAAATTGGAGGAAAAACATGATTAAGGTTTTAAAAGGATTTTATGACCTCAAAGAAGGGGTATATCGTTCTACTGGCCAAGAATTTGAAGCGACAAAAGAGCGCTTTGATGAAATCGACGGGGCGCTTCCTGGCTTTGTTGAATGGACAGAAAAACAACCAGAAGTAACAATTCCTGATGTCCTATCAGACTAATCGCCCTAGCTATCGATATAAAAAGCCTGAGGCTCAAAATGGAGACCTGAGAACCCCCTTGACTTTCTATACTTCTAAAGTCGAGGAGGGGCTTCATGGTCGCGATGTGTCTCATGAGAAGGCTTTTTTTACGATGGGCCAAGTTTACTACCCTAGTTTCAAAGACATCGAGATTGCAACTGGTAAGTCTATGCAAGCTAAGATGACTTTGAAAATTAGAGATCCTTTATCTGATTATCAGCCTAAAAATGAGCATTTTGTCGAAGTCGGAGATATTCGTCTAGGCGGCAAGAAATGGCAAATTATCGATGTTCGTCCTGATTTTGACAATCGGGATTTTTTGATAGTTGTTATTGGTGGTGGTCAAGATGTCTAGTGGAGCAGAATTGAGAGGTTTCGACGATGTTTTGAGAAACATCGAGGTACATCTTGGCAATAACAAGGTCAAACGTGCTACTAGTCGAGCCTTGAAGGCAGTCGCAAACGAGACTCTAGAAGAGTTCAAAGGTGCTCTGCAGGTCTATAAAGATACCGGAGAAACCATCGAAAGTACTACTGCTGGACGTGTGACGGGTCTTGCTAGTGGTGTTCCTGTTGTGAAAATCGGTTTTGGTGAGGGTTCTCGCTGGCGTTTGGTTCACTTGAATGAGTTTGGATATGGTAAGAATCCACATCCAAGAGGATTCGGTGTTATCAGACGGTTTTCAGAAGCTCATGCCAAAACATACAAATACAGAATCGCTAGTCATTTGAAGACGGAGGGGTTTTAGATGGTTAAAGATAAGTTTGATGAACTTTACGAAGCTTTGAAAAAAGATGAGTCTTTAGCTGGAATCAGTATCAAATCTTTTAATCGTCCAGACACGCTACCAATCAATGAGACTAGTATCGTCATTAGACCAGTTGGTCCGCCGATGCAGACGGCTCATGGTAGTAATACGAGCCTGGCTAAGACATTTCTCTATCAGGTCAATGTAGAGTCTAAAAATTATATGGAGTGCAAAGAACTCCAAAGAAAAATTGAAAAGATTATGGAAGACCAGGGATTTTATCAAACCGCTGGTGGTTTGGATGACTGGATTCCAGAAATCAAACGCTATGTAGATGCTCGGACCTACAAAGGTCGAAGTGCTCTATACGAAGAATACTAAATTAAAGAAAGAGGTGCTATAAATGGCATTAGTTGGTTTTAAACGCATGACAATTCGTGTGTTGGATGGGGAAGCTACTCCAACACTTGGGAAAAACCTTTTTGTGGTAGAAGGTAAAGCCGGGGAGGGGGCGACTCGCACTGCTAAGATTACAGGACTTTCAAGTGAACCTGTCAAAACGTACGGAAGCGATGTCGCTTATTTCACATCAAAACGTGGTGTAGGTGATGTGAAGATGGAAATGACAGCTGTTGACATTCCTCACATGGTCCTTGCCAAAATCCTTGGACATGTAGTTAAGGACGAAATCGTTTATATTGGTGAGAATAGCGATGCTCCACTTTGTTCAGTTATGCTTGAATCTAAAACAGCAAACGGCACGAAAGCGCAAGTCGGTTTCTTCAAAGGTAGCTTCTCAATGGATGCTGAAGAATTTGAAACTCAGAAAGAGAAGCAAGAAGAGCTTCCAGACGATAACTTGAGCTTCTCAGCCATTGCAAGCGATGATGAAGAAATCAAAGGCAATTACTATGGCAAGTACATTGGTAATGACGAAGAAAAAATCAAGAAACTCAAAGGTCAACTTAAAATGGTTGCTGCAGGGTAGGAAGAGGGCGCAAGCTCTCTTTTTATCTTTTTTCTAGAAAGGAAAGTATATGGCTAAGGTTAAATTTTTAATTAAAAATGAGAAAGGTCAAGATGTTCAAAAGACAAGTAAGGAAATTACTACTAAGGACTATCGTGACTACCTGATTCTCAATGAAGCACTATCTTCTGACTTGTCCGAAGTTGAAAAGCTAGACAAGCAATTGGAATTTATCGCCTCATTGTTTGAAGATTTGGAAGTGGAAGAACTTTTGAAATACACAGACATGGCGGATATTTTTGCGGTATTTGCAGACATCTACTCTCATTTGGTGGGTGATGTTGACCCAAAGGAGAAAAAATAAAGCCGAGTGAAGCACTGAAACGGTTTTATGGTTTTGTCAAACAAGCAACTGAAGGACCATACGGCATGAGTATCCGTGATGTTATGGATACGAGCTGGGAGGACCTGATGGGCGTTCTTGGTGAAACTGAATCTGCTAAAGCTGAGGAAGTCATGGATCTTGCTGACTTTCTAGAAATGATTTAAAAAGGAGGATTTGAATGGCAGGTGGAACGCCGTTAGGTCAAATGTATATCGAGCTAGGGCTGGACGTGTCGAAGTTCAATCCTACTCTAAATGGTGCTAAGAATGCGGTTAAATACTTTCAAAGCAATGTAAAGGCGCTAGACAGCTCCCTTAAAAACAATGGGAAAAACACAGACTTGCTTCAAGCTAAGTACAAGACACTTGGTCAAGCGATTGAAGCGCAAAAAAGTGTTTTGGACCAGATGAAGAAAAGCTTTGACGCTCTCGAACCTGGTACGGCTAAATTTGACAAGGCTGCTGCTGAGATTGAACGTGAGAATGCTAAGTTGGCAGCTATGGAAGGTCAACTCCGTAACGTGCAACAAGCTTTGATAGCGGTAGGCAAGGAGAATAGCTTTGCGAATCGCATCAATAAATTTGGTGACGGACTCATCAAAAGCGGCGATAAAATCAAGACTTTTGGTGACAACGTTTCGAGCTTGGGAAGTAAGCTGACTACTGGCTTGACTCTTCCGTTGGTTGCGAGTGTTGGGCTTGTCACGAAAGCTGCATCTGACTATGAATCTGCTTTTGCAGGTGTCAAGAAAACGGTAGATGAGACCGCAACCGTATCCTACAAGAACTTATCTGATGGTATTCGTCAAATGGCTAAAGAATTGCCAGCTAGTGCTGTTGAAATCGCAAATGTAGCAGAAGTTGCTGGTCAGCTAGGTATCAAGGCAGAGGATATCCTTACCTTCTCTCGAACCATGATTGACATGGGAGAATCAACGAACTTGAGCGCCGAAGAAGCTGCGACAGCCATTGCCAAGATTGCGAATATCCTCGGTTTAACATCGGACGAATATGGCCGATTTGGTGCGTCAGTAGTAGATTTGGGTAACAACTTTGCGACAACTGAAAAAGATATTGTTGAGATGACCAACCGTTTAGCAGCAGGAGGAAAACTAGCTGGACTAACTGCTCCTGAAATCTTAGGTTTGGCTACTGCAATGAGTTCGGTTGGTATCGAGGCTGAGGCTGGTGGTACTGCAATGACTCAAACTCTCACAGCTATTGGTAATGCGGTCTCATTGACTACTAAAGACTCAGCAGATGATTTGGCGTTGATCGCTAAAGTAGCTGGTACTACTTCAGAGGAATTCCAAAAAGCGTGGAAAGAGAAACCTGCTGAAGCTTTGCAAGCCTTTATTAAAGGTCTTAACACAGCTCGCGAGCAAGGTGCGAATATGGATGCTATCCTGATGAAATTAGGCATGACTGGTGTTAGACAAGGAAATATGCTTAAATCTCTGGCCTTATCATCAGATAAAATGAGTGCAGCAGTCGAACGGTCTAATCAAGCCTGGAAAGACAATACTGCTCTTACCAATGAAGCCAATAAACGATATGAAACCACAGAATCACAATTGAAGATGTTCAAGAACCAGGTAACTGACTTGGCTATTGAATTTGGGGGTCCACTTTTGAAGGCTCTCCGTGAAGGTCTAACGGCTGCAAAACCTTGGATTGACACCTTGGCTAAAATGGCCAAACAGTTCAGCTCCATGTCCGAAGAGCAACAAAGAAACGTTCTTAAGTGGGCTGCATTAACTGCAGGAGCTGGTCCAGCTTTAAGCATCCTAGGGAAAGGTTTTGGAATTATCGGAAACCTTACGAAAGCACTTGGCTGGCTAACTAAGGGAACTGGTAAAGCGGTTGGTGGCATGTCTCTAATGCTCAAGACTTTTCAAACCTTTAGAACAACCGGGAATCTATCATCTGCCTTTAAATTGGCATCTGGTGGAGCAGTAGCGCTTGGAAATGCGACTGCATCAGCTTCAACTTCAACGGGACTTCTAACAACATCAATGGGTACGCTTGCGAATCCTCTAGGTTTAATAGTCGGAGGTCTCGGTCTTACTACCGCCGCACTTGTTTATCTTGGAAACGAGAAAGACAAGGCTCGCATCAAGACTGAAGAGTTCGGTTCTCAGTTGAGCGATACTGCTCGTGGAGAATTGCGAAGCTTTCAAAAGACTGTTGATGAAACAAGCACAGCCGTCGCAAACTTCGGTACTCATGCTGGAGATGCAGACAAGGTCTCTGGAGCCTTTAAAAAACTTTATGAAGAAATAGCGACCGCTGCCGATAAGACCAACAAAAGAATGGAAGAGTTGGGCGCCAAGTGGGGCCTTAGTGAGGACGATATTGCCAAAGCTAAGGAAAGAAACGGCCAGGTTGTCTCTAATACTGAGGCCATGATGAATCAAATTAATGAGATTTATCAACGTCATAACGGAGATGCGAGCAAGTTCTCTCAAGAGGAGAAAGAAATCATCCTGAACAATCAGAATGAGATGATTAAGGCAAAACTATCCATGATGGACTTGTCAGCCGAGCAACAAAAGGCCGCTTTACAAGCTTTGAATGGCGATGTCAGAAGTCTGAATGAAACACAATTGAAGCATACTAAAGATGTTTTAAAACAAGCACTTGATGAGGAAAAGAGACTCTACGAAAATTCAAAAAGTGAGCTGAAAGAGTTGCTAGACGGAAAGGCTATTGATCAGGAGACTTACAACAAGAAATTGCAGACTCTAGAAGCAAACCACACTCAAACGATGGAAGCTCTGGGAAGTAAGTATTACCAGGTCATGCAAAATCTCGATGCAAAGGTGAAAGCTCGAACCGGGCAAAGTTGGAATTATTGGGAAGAAGCCAAGAAAGTTCTGGAAGAGTACGGCCTGTCCTATGAAGAAATCGGGAAGAAAGCTGCTGAAGCTTCTCAAAAGGTAGGTAATTCGCATAGCATCCTTGCTAACTATACTAGTGAAATGAGCAAGGAAGTGAAAGAGGCTAACGATGCCTGGTCATTGTTAGTCGGTAACATTGATAAGAATGGGAATTTTCAAGTTAAATCCAATGTTAAGGAAGTTATCGGAGAGGCTGCCAAATCTGCGGAAGGTTGGGAACAATTGCAGTTTATTGCTAAGACTGCGGATATCAACTCAAACGCTCGTGTGACTATCGCTGAAGCTCTTGTCGAATCCGGTAAATGGAAAGACATGACCCTCGAAGAGAAACAAGTAATCGTCAAGAACCAAGCTGGGTTACAAGCCATCTTTGATAGTGAAACCCATCTTAAAACATGGAACAGTATGCCAGCCGAAGTCAAAGAACTCCTTATGAAAAATGCTGATGTCATGAACAAGGCGGAGGAAGCCTCAAAGGCTCTGTCTAACTATGAATCTCTCACACCAAAACAGAAGGAGTTGCTGGCCAATGATGAGAGCGTCCGAAAAGCAGTCTCTCGTTCTACTGATACTTTGACAACCTGGAATGCGACCACACCGTTTACAAAAGATTTGAAGGCAGATCCTACGAATGTTTTGAACAATGGCCAGTTATCTATCGATAAGATTACGGCTTGGAATTTTGCATCTGCTGAGACTAAGTCTCTGGATGCAGTGGATAATACGAGCGCAGCTGTTGGAAGTGCGATTTTGAGTGTTAATTCACCCAAACAAGAAGCTCCTATCAATTTGTTTGCCGCTGATCAAACGGGCGGTGTACGAAACGAGACAAGCGGTGCTATCAATGCTATCAAGCAATATGATCCAGTGAATATCCTTGCCAAGAATGGCACTAATGACACTGTTAGTGAGGTCAAAAGTGGCGTTAATGGTATTCAAGATAAAACTGTTACTATCAACGCCCGAGATAATGCATCCGGTGTTCTTTCAGGTATTAAGAGCTGGATTGATAGCGTTACTGGTAATTTCTTTACGAATATCTTTGCGAGCAAGCATGCTCACGGGACAAACTATCACCCTGGGGGGCTTGCTATCGTCAATGACCAAAGAAATAGCAACTATAAGGAAATGGTCACTCTGCCAAATGGTAGGAGTTTCATTCCTCAAGGTAGAGACGTCTTGCTTCCTCTTCCGAGAGGTTCTAAAGTCTTGCGAGCTGATAAAACTAGACGTTTGATGCGTGAGATGGGTGTTCCTAAATATGCTTCTGGTATCGGGATCCCGAGTGACGCGAAATTTCTTCGTGAAATGGAAGAAGCTCAACGTAATATCACCATCCAGACTACAAGCGTTCAAAATGGACAAGATACTGATAAAGTCGTGTCTGAGATGAGGATTCTGAGGTCAAGTTTAGAAAAATTGCTTACTGCTATCCTTAACAAGGACACAAATGCTTATCTGGACAGCTCAAAAGTTACGGATATCGTTACTAAAACTCAGAAAGAGCGTGAGAAAATGCTACTAAGAATGAAAGGGGTGATTGAATGAGCGAAGTGACTATGCGTTTTAATAAAACAGATTTACGAGAGCTTATTGAAATTCATGACATCCAACGTGATGTCGGGAACAATCGCTCTATCTCTATCGATCATGCCCCAAGAATTGGCGTGAATATCCAGCAACAAACGATTGATGCAAAATATATCAAGGTGGACTTCTCTATCTGGTCCAAAGACAGAAATACCCTCAAGCACAAGCTTGCGGGTATTTTTAATGTTGATAGTCCTAAAGAGTTGACCTTTTCAGATGAGCCAGACAAGTATTATCTGGCCATGGTAATTGATGATATCTCTATGCAGGAGGCAAGTGGGAGACGTTCAAACGGGTCTATTAAGTTCATCATTCCTGATGGTGTGGCTCATAGTTCAGCCTATAAGCGATTTGATAGTGATAAAAACGCAACTAGCGGAGCAGGAAAGATGGTGTTTGATCTTACAAACAATGGCACAGAGAGCGCATTTCCAATAGTTAAAGTCAAACATAATGCTGAGAATGGGTATATCGGCCTGGTTAATCAAAATGGAACCTTAGAAATTGGGAACCGTGAAGAAGCCGATACCGAGCCATCGCAAAAATCAGAAATCTTACTTGATTTTAGAGGTGAAAAAATCACAAATGGACTGGCTAGCGCAGCAAAGAACCAAGCTATCACAAATGACCGGACAGAGTATATTGTCGGAACAGCTGAAATGATTAATCTTTGGGGACGTACACACGTTAGATTGAAAGATTTACGAGGTGAAACTAAATTACACAACTACGCTACTAGCTTGACTTGGGCAATTCCCAATGATAGCACAGGCAGCACTGGGTCCCTGAATGATTATTTTTGGTGGAGACAAGTTTTTTGGTCCGAAGCTAATAATCAATATGGATTCATCAAGGTGACAGTATCAGATGAGGCGGGCCAATTTTTGTATGGTGTTGAGACCTTCAAACGGTCGCTAGGTTCTGAATGTGAGTTCAACTTTTTAGCTAGCGATGGTCAAGGTGGATATAGAATTCTAAAGCGATGGAATTTTGATGGAACTACAACGGGAGATATCAATCCTTTTAGTGTGGCAAAAGGGTGGTCAGATTTAAAACGGAATGATGGCAAGGTACAAGTTTTTTATCAAGGATCATACTCTACTTTTATCATTCCAGAAATTGAGGGTAAAAAGTCCGTAAAAATTCACATTACAATCGGAGCGTACAGAGACAATCCAATTGTCTCTCACATGTATCTAGATGAATTGTACTACCGTAAAGATTTTGTCCCAACAACGAATGACATCCCCAATCGTTTTCCAATTGGATCGAATGTTCTAATCAATAGCGAGGATGACACGGTCTATATCGATGGAATAGCAAAAGCAAGCGAGGTTGTAGACGGCTCTCAATGGCTCTCTATCCCTCCAGGTAATTCAAAATTAGAGTTATATTTCTCTAGTTTTATCAAAAAACATCCGACAGTAACAATTGAATTTGAAGAAAGGTGGCTATAATGCTTTTAACGATTCACGATGCAACCTTGCAAAAGGTTGCTTTTGTTGATAATAGTAAGCAGAACACGCTTAATTATTATAACGATACATGGTCAAGAGACATGCCAACAGGAGCTTCAACTTTCGAGTTTACAGTCTTTAAGAAAGCAATTCAATCAGATACAGCTTCATCAAAGGCCTACCATCATCTAAACGAACGTGGTTGGGTGTCATTCCGACACAATGGACGTACCTACCTTTTTAATGTGATGTCAGTGGAGGAAAATGAGCAGACAATCAAATGCTATTGTGAGAATCTCAATCTTGAATTGATCAATGAGTTAGTAAATCCTTACAAAGCAACGAGAGCCATGAGTTTTGCAGAATATTGCAAAGAGATGGCTTTGCTGAACTATGCTCATCTCACTATTGGAATTAACGAGATTTCAGACCAGCAACGCATCATTGAGTGGACGACACAAGAAACAAAACTTGCTCGCTTGCTTAATCTTGCGAAACAATTCAATGCTGAGATTGAATTTGACACACAATTAAAAGCAGATAGCACGCTTAAGAACTTTACTGTAAATATATATCACGAACACGACGATACACACCAAGGGGTTGGTCGTATCAGGAATGATGTGGTTTTAAAATATGGTAAAAATATTAGTTCTATCACACGAAAAGTGGACAAAACGGGTATTTTCAACACAATTCGCCCAACCGGGAAAATGCCGACCGTGGAAGTCGAAGAAAGTGGAGAACGTCATCTATCTAGTCAGAGAGTGAAAAATGCGGATGGTTCGACAACCGAAACAATTATTCGCACAGCATCCGACGGGACAAAGAGTAAGACTATTGTCCACACGAAAGTCACAAAACTGGCTGATAAAACACGCATTACAACGACCACCACAACTCGGTCAGATGGCTCTATTGAACAGACTGTGACGACTAGTAAGAAAGGCGGACCATCTAATACTGAGAAACGAATCATCAAACCTCCTAAGAAAAAAGAGAAAGAAACTGAGCTTGAAAAAGAGGTTCTGACTATTGAAAACTTGGGAGATTGGTCTATCAAAAACGAGAGGGGAGAATTAGAGTTTTACCAAAGAGGGCAACAACTGTATGCACCGTTGTCCATGCAACTCTATCCCTCAACTTTCACTTCAGCAACAGCTGAGGACCAGTGGACAAGACGAGACTTCGACTTTGACACAGACGAACCAAATGAATTGAGACGGCTTGCTTACCTGAAATTAAAGCAGCATTGCTACCCTGCTATAACCTATGAAGTAGATGGCTTTGTGGACGTAGAAATCGGGGACACGGTCCAGATTTATGACGATGGATTTAGCCCAGCTTTAATAGTAAAAGCACGAGTTACCGAACAGAAAATCAGCTTTACAAATCCGGCAAGTAACAAAACTACTTTTGCGAATTTTAAGGCTCTAGAGAATAAGCTATCAGATGGAATTCAGGCTGCCTTTGAGCGACTTTTCGAAGCATCCAAGCCCTACACTATCAAGCTAGCTACGGACAATGGTATAGCCTTTAAGAATGGCCAAGGTCAGACTATTGTGACCCCTACTCTTATGCGAGGAAACAAGGTCATCAATAGCGGATGGCGCTGGGTGGTGGATGGTGTAATCAAAGCCACAAGTCCTAGTTATATTGTCCGAGCCTCTGACATCAGCCAAAAGATGGTTTTGACAGTCTCGGCGTGGATTGATAACAAAGAGGTAGCCTCTGAGCAGCTGACTCTTATCAATACGTCTGATGGTCTCCAAGGTCAAAAAGGGGACGCAGGACCGAAAGGAGATCCTGGTCCTAAAGGTGATCGAGGAGAGAAAGGAGACCGTGGGGAACGTGGGCTACAAGGACTCCAAGGCTTGCAGGGTCCAAAAGGTGACCAAGGCCTCCCTGGACCCAAAGGAGCTGACGGACGTATACAGTACACTCACATTGCCTACGCTGACACTGTTTCAGGTAGTGGATTTAGCCAGACTAACGATGACAAGGCCTATGTAGGGGTCTATGTTGATTTCAACTCAACTGACAGCGTCAATCCTGCTGACTATCGCTGGACGAGGTGGCGTGGTCGTGATGGCGCTGATGGTCTGCCAGGTAAACCTGGAGCAGATGGAAGAACACCTTACGTTCACTTTGCTTATTCTGACAATGAGGATGGCTCTGGTTTGACACTGACAGATAACGGACAGCGTTATTTTGGCCATTATTCAGATTATGAGAAACCTGATAGCTCAGATAAAACTAAATACAAATGGGTTGATCGTTGGGCTAAAGTTGAGGTTGGTGGAAGAAATCTCTTTCTTAATTCACTATTCAAACGTAGTCTAAGAGAACGATACTCAACTTACTTTTTAGATGATAGTCAGGAGCAAACGCAAGGACAGCTCACTTTGAGCATAGATACTACTAGCAAATTCAGAGGAGCTAATACTTTGAAAATTGTATCTACTTATAGTGGCAAAGCGACTAATCAAAAAGTTACGTTTAGAACCGGTGGGGATACACGTTTGGGCACCGCTGATGAGATGAAAAATAAATCTGTTCGTTTTAGTTTTTGGGCAAAATCTACTGTCAATAATACGAATTTTCAAGCTAGAGCAGGGTATAGGAATACTATACAAGGTGTCTCGCTGACTACGGATTGGAAATTTTATGACATTGAGTTGACGAAAAAAGAAAACTCAAATGCTACAAGCGAGTTGATTTTACACATTTTCACCGCTGCAACCGTCTGGATTGCCTTTCCAAAAGTAGAGATAGGAACAGTCTCCACAGACTTTTCAGAAGCTCCCGAGGATCTGCAAGCGGACATCAACTCTAAAGCCGACCAGGGGCTGACTCAGGAGCAACTCAATGCGCTCAATGAGAAATCTGGAATTATCCAGGCTGAGCTTGAGGCTAAGGCTAGCGCTGATACGCTTGATAACTGGATTAAGGCTTACAAGGACTTTGTCCAGTCTAACGAGACAGCAAGGTTACAAGCTGAGAAAGATTTGATTTCAGCTAGTCAGCGTGTTTCTAATATCGCTAAGGATCTTGGAGAATTGTCTGACCGTTGGAATTTCATTGATACTTACATGAGCTCTAGTAATGAGGGACTTGTGATTGGTAAGAATGACGGTAGCTCTAGCATGATGTTTAACCCAAACGGGCGAATTTCAATGTTTAGCGCTGGTGTAGAGGTTATGTATATTTCTCAAGGTGTTATCCACATTGAGAACGGGATTTTCTCTAAGACTATCCAAATTGGACGTTTTAGAGAAGAGCAGTATCACATTAACCCTGACATGAATGTCATCAGATACGTTGGTTAGAAAGGAGTAAAATGCCTAGATTTAGTAATTCAAGTAACAGCTTATATTTGAATGTGTATATTGATGAAGTTTCAACAGATATTTCAGCTAATACTTCAACCATTAACTGGCAGTTGACAGTTAGTCGTTATACGTACTATCACACGTTCAATAAACAGGGAGACAGTACGTTGTCTCTAACTTTGGACGGCCAAAATGTGCATTCTAGCAATCCAGTTTGGGAAGTTTGGGACGGCGAGGTCACTCTCGCTAGTGGTTCAACCACAATCTCACACAACTCAGACGGTCGGAAGACACTACCTTTCTCATGTACGTTCAATCCGAATAACGGACTGCATGGGACTATCACAGTATCAGGAAATCTCGGTCTGACTGCTATCCCGCGCTCAAGCTCTGTAAGCGTGAGCGCTGGGGTGATTGGTAGTGCGGTTACTATCAACATAAATCGTCAAAGCTCAAGTTTTAAGCACATGGTGCGCTATTCCTGGGCTGGCAAGTCAGGAACGATTGCGACGAATGTAGATACATCCACAAGCTGGACAATCCCTATGGATTTCGCAAACGACATCCCGAACTCATCAAGCGGTACAGGTACAATCTTTGTCGATACCTATTCAGGAAGTACCAAGACTGGAACACAGTCCACTACATTCACGGCAAGCGTACCATCAAATGTCAAGCCTGCCTTCTCAGGTGTCACACTCTCAGATTTGAACGGTGCAGCTCAGAACCTTATCCCAAATCCTGATACGTTCATTCAGGTCATCTCTAACATCAAGGTTGCGTTTAATGGCGCTAGCGGTTCTTATGGTTCATCCATCACTGGCTATCGTGCTGAAATCGTAGGCAGAAACCAAGCGACAAGCTCAAACGGAGGAAGTTTGGGCATTATGAACTATCACGGTACCATCAAAATCAGAGCTAGTGTATCTGATAGCCGTGGACGCTGGTCAGACGCTAGAGAGGTATCTGTCACAGTGCTTGAGTATTTTGCTCCAGCATTGAGTTTTAGCATAGCTAGAACAGGCTCAACCTCTAGCACCTTGACGGTCACACGAAATGCCAAAATCGCCCCTCTGACTGTCTCAGGCAGTCAAAAGAACTCAATGACCTTGACATTCAAGGTTGCTCGGCTTGGGACTACTAATTTTCAAGTGGACACAGGACCAGCAACTGGATCCTGGACAAGTATCTCAAATCTAGTAAACTCTCAGGCTAATCTTGCAGGCAATTATCTAGCTAATCAGTCGTGGGTTGTCATCGGCACGTTAGAGGACAAATTCACTCGTACTGATTTCATGGTCAACGTGCCTACAGAGAGCGTAGTCTTGTCTTACGATCGGTCAGGAGTTGGGGTCAATAAAATCCGTGAGCAGGGTGCTTTGGATGTTAAGGGCAACATCTACGCAGACAACAAGCCAATTCAACAATATCAGCTGACTGCTAATAATGGAGGTCTAGGTAGAGGTAGCACTCAATGGGATGATATTTGGAATAAGCAAGCTACAGAATTTGGTTGGAGATCTGGCAAATACGATGACAACCCAACAGGAAAAAACGGCGAGTGGGGCCTGTATCAAAATTTTTGGCTTGATAGCTGGAAAGGTGTCCAATTTTTTACCTCAATAGGGACAGGACGTGTATTTGTTAGAGTCTATAATAACGCCAATAAATGGGCTCCAACGCAATGGAAAGAGATTGCTACAAAAGATGACTTGCAGAAAATTGCTACAAGAAAGATTGAGCTAGGTTGGTTCATTAACGGTAACGTAACAAGAAATGGCAATCTTGTCACAATTTCAACTGAAAGAAAAATCACAAATATCAACACAGTTTCAGATTATCGAGAAGTCAAAGAAACAATACCTGCTGGATTTAGACCAGCTCAAGAGGTTAACTTTATCTTACAAGGATTGTCTGACTCAACAGTAACTGGAACGGCTATCTTACATCTTGCCTCAGATGGTAAAATCCGTCTGACAAGTAAATCACCAGGAAATAAATACTGGACAGGCACAATAACTTATATTACAAATGACCCTTACCCTTAATAAATGAAAGGAGAAAGTATGAAATTAGAGTACGGGACAAAGTCCCAAGAATTTGATGCAAGCGGAAAAGAATCCGCTACAAAGGTCACGTTAGTCAATTCAGACGGTGCTATCGTACCTATCTTGCTACCAGCTGATAAAATCAGCTTATCAAATACAGAGCTCTTTGAGCTTGCTCTTGAGTCGCTCTATGAGGAAAATTTCCCGAACAGAGCAGAAAACGAAAAATTCAGCAAAGTAGCTCAAGAGCTACAAAAGAACAAAGAGGCAACGGATAAAGCTGAGCAAGCTGCTAATGCAAACAAGGAAAATCTTGACACGGTTTCAGCTATCACTGAGGTCTTGATTGCCTTGGCAGTATCTCAAAATGGCGGTATGGCTACTCATGCTTATGGCAAGGTTGCTGCATTTATTAAACCTCTAGTCAAGGACACTAGATACAACAATGGCGATATTGTGGCTATGCCTTATCCGTTTGATACCAATCCAAAATGGCCGAGTGGAACTAAGACTATCTTTAAGTTCCAAATGCAGCCAACAGAGGGCTACACATGGAAAGAACAGTCACTTGCTGAAATGCTACAACAAGGTGTGTTGACCGTGGTCATGCCACGCATTGATTAGAAGGAGGTTGTATGCCAGGTTATGAACGATTTATCGTACAGATCTTTATCACCCTCATTCCTGTGATTGGTCTTTATTTTTCGATGAAAGATAAAGCAACCAAGCAGGAGAATCGTCTTACGATTTTAGAGAAAGATATCGAAAATCTGAACGAATTCAAGACATCAGCCAACAAACGGCTCGATAACCACGATGAACAAAATAAGGCTATCTTAGTACTAGCTGAGCAAGTGAAATCGCTTGGTGAGGATGTAAGAGAGCTTAAAAGCTTGATTCAAAATAAACAATAATAAAAGGAGAAACTCAAAATGATTAACTGGAAATTGCGCTTGCAAAACAAAACAACACTCATTGCCCTTTTAGGAGCTATCTTCCTTATGGCTCAGCAATTTGGATTAGAAATCCCTAAGAATATTCAGGATGGTGTGAACACATTCGTTTACATTCTTGTATTGATTGGCGTTGTAAATGACCCAACAACTGCAGGAATTTCTGATAGCAAACGGGCTCTTGACTATCAAGAACCAAGCGAGGACTAGGAGAAAACAATGAAGAAAAACGACTTATTCATCGATGTATCTAGCCACAATGGATACGATATTACAGGTATCTTGGTTGACATGGGTACACAGAATACTATTATCAAAGTTTCTGAAAGCACAAATTATCTAAACCCTTGCTTGTCTGCTCAAGTGGAGCAATCCAATCCTGTTGGATTTTATCACTTTGCTTGGTTTGGTGGTGACATCGAAGAAGCCGAACGAGAGGCACGCTACTTCCTTGATAATGTACCTCAAAAAGTAAAATACTTGTGTCTTGATTACGAAGATCACGCTAGCGGAGATAAACAGGCAAATACAGATGCTTGTATTCGCTTTATGGAAATCCTCAAAGAAAATGGCTATGAGCCAATTTATTACAGCTACAAGCCATTCACGCTCAATAATATCTATTATGAGCAGATTCTTGCGAAATTTCCAAATAGCCTTTGGATTGCAGGCTATGGTTTGAATGATGGTACAGCTGATTTTGAATATTTTCCTAGCATGGATGGGATTCGATGGTGGCAATATTCTTCAAATCCGTACGACAAAAACATTGTTTTACTAGATGACGAAGAAGCTAAACCCAGATGGAAAAAGAATGATACCGGATGGTGGTATGAATATCCTGACGGATCTTTTCCAAAAGAAGAATGGGAAAAGATCGATGGTACCTGGTATTACTTCAACGAGAGAGGTTATTCAATAGCTTCTCGCTGGTTGAAAGATGATGGAAAATGGTACTACCTAAAAGAAAACGGCGCAATGGTCGTTGGTTGGGTGTTTGTGAATGGCAAATGGTACTATCTTGATGCTTCAGGAGCAATGGTCACTGGCTGGGTTCAATACAAGGACAAACTATATCATCTCAAAGAAGAGAATGGAGCAATGTCTTCAGAAGAACTTGTTAAAGTTGAAGGTGGCTGGTACTACGTCAACGAAGATGGAAGCCGCTCAGACAAACCAGCGCTTGATGTATTACCTGATGGACTAATTGTTACTACAAAATAATTTTTTTAAAATAGAAAGGAAATTTTCTAAAATATTGTTCTAAATGTTTAACCGCAGGCTTATGCTTGCGGTTTTTTGTTTGTTCAAAATAGAAAAAGCAGTGACCGAAATCACTGCTTTAACCATTATAAATTATTTTAGAACTCTAATAAATCACTTTCAACAACAGCATTGAGATCTAAAGATTTGCTTCCAGCATCTTCAAAATCAATAGTAATTGCATTGTCTTCAATTTTAACTACTTTACCAGTTCCAAACGATGGGTGTTTAACTGTTGAACCTACAATATCCTTGTGAGACTCAATCCATTCTTTGACTTTCTCATTTTCTTCCTGAGGCTGAAGAAGACCAGACTGTTTCATCAATTCGACTGCCTCAAAATATCCATCTACAAATGTCTGTTTGAAATCTGATCCCATAGACAATTCTGAACGTTTTACAGGTTCGCCAAGCCCTAGCATTAGTTTAATAGCTTTCAAGATAACGTCATCAGGGACATTGCGACTATCAAGCTGCCCGCCAACTGCGTCACCGTAAACACCGTAGAAATGGCCATCTTCACCATCAAGACCGTAAATATCCATGATATTACTTGTGCCAAGATTACAATAAACTGCTCCATCTTCATTTACAATAGCATACGATACATCGTTATTTTTAATTTCTTCAAGTAGTTGTTTTGCGTTTTCCATTTCTAGCTCCTCCGCATATTTTTGTAATTTTTCTGCTGTCAATAAAGACATTTTGTTCAAATTTGTTTTTCCACTTCTAAGGTCTGAGACTGTCGTCCAAGGCAAATCTGCCCCTTTAGCGATTGCGCTTGTGCTCTTTTTGCTTTTTAATACTTTTTCTATTTGCTTTCTCATCTTTTTGCCCTCTTAAATAAAAATAACTCAATAAAACGATCAGTATATTTATGATTAAAATTTCCATGGTATTGTTCCTATTTTATGGTATAATAGGGAGTGAGGGGAGTTGTAGCTCCCCTATTCCCAAGGCGATTACTTAAACTTGCGAGGTCTAGGTTTTCGCTTTTTTTCTTTGCTCCAAATGTGATATGTAGCATATGCACCAGTTAGAGCTGTGATGTAAGCTGGCCCGTTATCAATTAGTTTTTCAACCAATCTGAGCCAATCATCTTTGTCCATTTTCCTCACCTCCTTTCCTTATCTTGATTATATTATATCACGGTACACCGAGAAAGTCAAGCGTTTTGATAAAGTTTTTTTACTTTTTTTCAAAAAAAAATAGGTGTCTTCTTGAAAGTAGTACTCCTTTTAAGACAAAGAAAAAAACAGTGACATTACTCACTGATTCTTTTGTAAACTATTAAAACTAAATTGCAGCCTTCTCAACTATACGGGCAAAGGTTAGTATGAAAATGAATACGAAGATGAATACGATTTAAAAAAATGAAGAAAATCAACGGAAATTATTTTAAATAAAAATAAGCAAAAACTCAACTATTGAAAAGCAACAGAAAGTATTGGCAAACATTTGTCACTTATACCATAGTTCGTGACAGTTCCTAGTTTTTTTGATAAAATCATACAGTATGCCTTTGGGCACAAAGTATGAACTGGGACTGTTTTTCCCAGCTTCGGAGGTAAAAAATGTCAGATTCACCAATCAAATACCGTTTGATTAAGAAAGAGAAACACACGGGAGCTCGTCTGGGAGAAATCATCACCCCGCACGGTACCTTCCCGACACCTATGTTTATGCCAGTTGGGACCCAAGCTACTGTAAAAACCCAGTCACCAGAAGAGTTGAAGGAGATGGGATCAGGGATTATCCTCTCTAATACCTATCATCTCTGGCTTCGCCCTGGAGATGAACTCATCGCACGCGCAGGTGGTCTCCACAAATTTATGAACTGGGACCAGCCAATTTTGACGGATAGTGGTGGTTTCCAGGTTTATTCCCTAGCAGATAGCCGAAATATCACCGAAGAAGGAGTAACCTTTAAAAACCATCTCAATGGTTCCAAGATGTTCCTATCACCAGAAAAGGCCATCTCTATTCAGAACAATCTGGGCTCAGACATCATGATGTCCTTTGACGAATGTCCTCAGTTTTACCAACCCTATGATTACGTTAAGAAATCAATCGAGCGTACTAGCCGTTGGGCTGAGCGTGGTTTGAAGGCTCATCGTCGTCCGCATGACCAAGGCTTGTTCGGAATTGTACAGGGGGCAGGATTTGAAGATTTGCGCCGCCAATCAGCGCATGATCTTGTCAGCATGGACTTCCCAGGTTACTCTATAGGTGGTTTGGCAGTGGGAGAAACGCACGAAGAAATGAATGCCGTCTTGGACTTTACAACCCAACTGCTTCCTGAAAACAAACCTCGCTATTTGATGGGTGTGGGAGCGCCAGATAGCTTGATTGATGGGGTGATTCGTGGGGTGGATATGTTTGACTGTGTCTTGCCGACTCGTATCGCTCGTAACGGAACTTGTATGACCAGTCAAGGTCGTTTGGTTGTCAAAAATGCCCAATTCGCTGAAGACTTTACGCCACTGGATCCTGAGTGTGATTGCTATACATGTAAGAACTACACACGCGCCTACCTTCGTCATCTGCTCAAGGCTGACGAAACCTTTGGTATCCGCTTGACTAGTTACCACAATCTCTACTTCTTGCTCAATCTGATGAAGCAAGTGCGTCAAGCCATTATGGATGACAATCTCTTGGAATTTCGTGAGTATTTTGTGGAAAAATATGGCTACAACAAGTCAGGGCGCAATTTCTAAAGTGTAAAAATAGAATGCCAAAATCCTAAGTTTTCTCTTAGGATTTTTCCTATTTTTTTGATAGAATAGGGAGTATAATGGAATGGAAATTAGGTGGTGTTTTACTTCCTAATTTAATGGAGAATAGACTCGTATGCGTATTAAATGGTTTTCCTTGATTAGGATTACAGGTTTACTTTTGGTGCTTTTGTACCACTTCTTTCAAACGATCTTTCCTGGAGGATTCTTTGGGGTAGATGTCTTTTTCACTTTTTCAGGATTTTTGATCACCTCCCTCCTTTTAGAAGAATTTGGGAAGGCACGCCAGATTGATTTACTGGGCTTTTTTAAGAGACGGTTTTACCGCATCGTGCCACCTGTGGTGCTGATGGTTTTGGTGACCATGCCTTTTACTTTCTTGGTTCGTCAAGACTATGTTGCTGGAATTGGTGGCCAGATAGCTGGAGTTCTCGGTTTTATGACCAACTTCTACGAAATGTTAACAGGAGGCAGTTATGAATCCCAGTTCATTCCGCATCTCTTTGTTCACAACTGGAGCCTAGCTGTTGAGGTTCACTACTATATCCTTTGGGGCTTAGCGGTTTGGTTCTTATCGAAACGTTCAAAATCTAGTAGTCAATTGAGAGGGATAGTCTTTCTCCTTTCTGCAGGAGCTTTTATCATTAGCTTTTTCTCCATGTTTATTGGTAGTCTAATGGCGAGTTCTTATTCATCTGTCTACTTTTCAAGTCTGACCCATGTCTATCCCTTCTTTTTAGGAAGCATTTTGGCGACGGTTGTGGGGGTTCGTCAGACGAGCGATTTAGTCAAGCAGTTTGACCGGATGTGGGATCTTCGTCAGAATCTACTGGTGTTTGCCGCAGGGCTTTTGGTGCTAGTGCTCTTGACTTTCTTTGTCAAGTTCACCTACCTGTTTGCGTACTTATTTGGCTTCTTGCTAGCAAGTTTAGCGGCAGTGACTATGATTTTTGCTGCGCGTGTCTTGCATGAGAAAACGCCTGAGATACAAGAACTTCGGATAATCACATTTTTAGCGGATACCAGCTACGCGGTTTATCTCTTCCACTGGCCTTTTTATATTATCTTTTCTCAGTTGATGAGTAATCTGCCTGCTGTTATTCTGACAATCATCTTTTCTTATTTCTTTGCTATCCTATCCTTCTATATTATTGAGCCATTGATTGCCGGTAAATCCAATCCTTTAATACGGAAGATTAGTCGATTGCCTCATATTAAACCAATTAGTGCTGGTGCTGCTGGCATTCTTACCTTGATTACCTTGATTATCATAGCTGTGGCTCCTCAAGTTGGAGCTTTTGAGACAGACTTGATGGTCAATGGTTTCAAACAAGCCCAGACCAATATAGGACAAACAAAGACTCTTGCTGAACAAGCTGAACTGAGTCGTTTAGGAATTTCTGATGGAACAAGCCTAATAGGAGATTCGGTAGCCTTGCGTGCCAATACAGCCTTACAAGAGGCACTTCCTGAAGCAAATATCAATGCCCAGGTTAGTCGAACGACCAAGCAAGCCAATGATATTATGCTCAATAACAGTCAGAACAAGGCGCTGCTAAAAACAGTTGTCATTGCAACGGGAGTCAATAATCCTGAAGGCTATAAGAATGATTTGGACAGCATCGTGAACAATCTACCGAAAGGACACCATCTGATACTGGTGACACCTTATGAGGGAGACAAGAGCAAGGACACTTACACATCAGTGGAGCAGTATGCGGCTTATGCACGGGAATTAGCTGAAAAGAATCCTTACGTGAGCATAGCTGACTGGAATAAGGTTGCTAAGGAACACCCTGAAATCTGGGCAGGAACCGACCAAGTCCACTTTGGGAATGATAGCAACATGATTGAAGAAGGTGCTAAACTTTACGCAGAGACGATTGCAGCTGCTGTTAAGGCTGCTCAAGAACTGCCTGTGAAATCAAAATAAAATTAAAGAGTTGGAGAAATCCAGCTCTTTTAAAATATCTCTAGAAAATAGGTCTATACCATTTACAAATGAAAAAGAAAGGTTTATAATGTAATTGACATAATAAATTCTAGAATCAATCTATCAAGGAGGTTATCATTATGCCTAATTATATTAAAGCGGATCAGTTTTTCTACCCACACGGAGTTCGTCGTGGCGGTTACTTGGAACTTGTGGATGGCAAGTTCGGCAAACATGTAGAACAGATTCCTGAAGGAGCTGAGGTGATTGACTATACAGGTTATAGCATTGCCCCTGGGCTTGTGGATACCCATATTCATGGATTTGGTGGTGTGGATGTCATGGACAATAACATCGAAGGAACCCTTCATACCATGAGTGAAGGATTGCTTAGCACGGGTGTTACCAGCTTCTTGCCAACGACCTTGACTTCCTCTTACGAGCAGTTGCTCGCAGTAACTGAAAATATCGGTGCTCGTTACCAGGAAGCAAGTGGAGCGAAAATTCGTGGGATTTATTTTGAAGGGCCATATTTCACAGAGAAATACAAAGGAGCTCAAAACCCTGCCTATATGAAAGACCCTCGTATGGATGAGTTTCGTGCTTGGCAAAAAGCAGCTAATGGCTTGCTCAATAAAATTGCCCTTGCGCCAGAACGCGAAGGTGTAGAAGACTTTGTTCGTACGATTACAGGCGAAGGAGTGACTGTTGCTCTTGGGCACTCCAATGCGACTTTTGATGAAGCTAAAAAAGCAGTCGATGCTGGAGCAAGCGTTTGGGTACATGCCTACAACGGAATGCGTGGGTTGACTCACCGTGAGCTCGGTATGGTGGGAGCCATGTATGAGTTGCCACATACCTATGCAGAGTTGATCTGTGACGGTCACCATGTGGATCCAAAGGCCTGTGATATCTTGCTCAAACAAAAGGGAACTGAAAATATCGCCCTTATCACAGACTGTATGACAGCTGGTGGCTTGGAAGATGGAGATTACATGTTGGGAGAATTCCCGGTAGTAGTTGCCAATGGAACTGCTCGCCTCAAATCTACAGGCAATTTGGCAGGTTCTATCCTCAAACTCAAAGATGGTTTGAAGAATGTGGTCGAATGGGGAATTGCGAATCCGCATGAAGCAGTCATGATGGCCAGCCTCAACCCAGCAAAATCTGTTCACATCGATGATGTCTGTGGTCAAATCCGTGAAGGTTATGACGCTGACTTTATCGTACTAGATAAAGATTTGGAATTGGTAGCAACCTACCTAGATGGTGTGAAACGTTATCAAGCCTAAGAAGATAAAAAATAGGGGTCAATAAAGGACTCCTATTTTTATTATCAGATGAAAATAACAGGCTTCTTAAAGAAGTTTCTAATGGGGGAAACAAGCAAAATCCTTTTCTTGTAATAAAAAATTAGATATAATATACGATACAAAGGAAGTAGTAAGAATGTATCGTGTTATAGAAATGTATGGGGATTTTGAACCGTGGTGGTTCATAGAAGGTTGGGAAGAAGATGTCATCATGAGTCAATCTTTTGACAAGTATTATGATGCTCTAAAATATTATAAATCATGCTGGTTTGAGCTGGAAAAGAAGAATCCTCTTTATAAGAGTCGGAGTGATTTGATGACTATTTTTTGGGATCCTGCCGACCAACGCTGGTGTGATGAGTGTGATGAGTATTTGCAGCAGTATCATTCTTTGGCACTTTTACAGGATGAGCAAGTCATCCCCGATGAAAAGCTACGTCCAGGCTACGAAAAACAAACAGGTCAAGAAAAACACCGTTCTTGCCGTATGAAATGGAGATAAAAAGTAACTTTTTAAGTTGCTTTTTTTATTTTTTTGCGAATAGTTAGATAAGGAGGGCGGTATGGTACAAGAAATTGCACAGAAAATTATTGCTACTGCGAAAGAAAAGAAGGCTCAGGATATCTATTTCATTCCCAAGGAAAAGTCCTACGAGCTTCACATGCGGGTTGGAGACGAGCGGTGTCTCGTTGACTCCTATGAGTTTGATGTTTTAGCTGCTGTGATTAGTCATTTTAAGTTTGTGGCGGGTATGAACGTAGGAGAGAAGAGGCGCAGTCAGCTGGGTTCTTGCGACTATCAGCATGGGGAGAAGAAGTCTTCTCTGCGTTTGTCTACCGTAGGAGATTATCGGGGGCATGAGAGTTTGGTCATTCGTTTGTTGCACGATGAGGAGCAGGATCTGAATTTCTGGTTTCAGGATATGAACGAACTGGGTGAGCAGTACAGGCAACGGGGACTCTATCTATTTGCAGGTCCAGTCGGAAGTGGCAAGACGACCTTGATGCACGAATTGGCCAAGTCTCTGTTTAAAGGGCAACAGGTTATGTCCATTGAAGATCCTGTCGAGATCAAGCAGGAAGACATGCTCCAGTTGCAGTTGAATGAAGCGATTGGCTTGACCTATGAAAATCTGATCAAACTGTCTCTCCGGCATCGTCCGGACCTCTTGATTATTGGTGAAATTCGGGATAGCGAGACAGCGCGTGCAGTGGTCAGAGCCAGTTTGACAGGGGCGACAGTTTTTTCAACCATTCATGCCAAGAGTATCCGAGGTGTTTATGAACGCCTTCTGGAGTTGGGTGTGACGGAGGAGGAATTAGCAGTTGTTCTGCAAGGAGTCTGCTACCAGAGATTAATTGGGGGAGGAGGAATCGTTGACTTTGCAAACAAAGACTATCAGGAACACCAGCCAACTAGCTGGAATGAACAGATTGAGCAGCTTCTTAAAGATGGACATATCACAAGTCTTCAGGCTGAAACGGAAAAAATTAGCTACAGCTAAGCAGAAGAAAATCATCACTTTGTTTAACAACCTCTTCTCCAGTGGCTTTCATTTGGTGGAAATTATTTCTTTTTTGGGCAGAAGTGCCTTGCTGGAAAAGGACTATGTGGCCCAGATGCACCAAGGATTGTCTCAGGGGAAATCCTTTTCAGAAATGATGGAAAGTTTGGGCTTTTCAAGTGCCATTGTGACCCAATTATCTCTAGCTGAAGTACATGGAAATCTTCACCTGAGTTTGGGAAAGATAGAAGAATATCTGGATAATTTGGCCAAGGTCAAGAAAAAGTTAATCGAAGTGGCGACTTATCCCCTGATTTTGCTGGGATTTCTCCTGCTAATCATGCTGGGGTTGAGAAACTATCTACTTCCCCAACTGGACAGTAGCAATATTGCCACTCAAATCATCGGCAATCTGCCACAAATATTTCTGGGACTAGTGCTGGTTTGCTCTCTATCTTTACTTTTAGCCCTCACTTTCTACAAAAGAAGTTCCAAGATGCGGGTTTTCTCGATGTTGGCACGGGTTCCCTTTCTAGGAATCTTTGTCCAGACCTATCTGACGGCCTATTACGCGCGTGAATGGGGCAATATGATTTCACAGGGGATGGAGCTGACGCAAATTTTTCAGATCATGCAGGAACAAGGTTCTCAGCTCTTTAAAGAAATCGGTCAAGATTTGGCTCAAGCCCTGCAAAATGGCCGCGAATTTTCTCAAACCATAACGACCTATCCTTTCTTTAAGAAGGAGTTGAGTCTCATCATCGAGTATGGGGAAGTCAAGTCCAAGCTGGGGAGTGAGTTGGAAATCTACGCGGAAAAGACTTGGGAATCCTTTTTTATCCGAGTCAACCGCACCATGAACTTAGTACAGCCACTGGTTTTTATCTTTGTGGCCCTGATTATCGTTTTACTTTATGCGGCAATGCTCATGCCCATGTATCAAAATATGGAGGTAAATTTTTAAAATGAAAAAACTCATGACAAATTTAAAAAAAGCCAAGGTTAAAGCTTTCACTTTGGTAGAAATGTTAGTCGTCTTGCTTATCATCAGCGTACTCCTCTTGCTCTTTGTGCCCAATTTGACCAAGCAAAAGGATGCCGTAGATGATAAAGGAAAAGCTGCTGTTGTCAAGGTTGTGGAAAGCCAGGCAGAACTCTATCGTTTGGACAAAAATGATGACGCCAGCCTCAGCAAATTACAAGCGGACGGCCGTATCACAGCTGAGCAAGCCAAAGCTTATAAAGACTACCATGCAAAACAAAAAACAAGTCAAACTGTTGCAGATTAAGGCCTTTACTATGCTGGAAAGTCTCTTAGTTTTGGGACTTGTGAGTATCCTTGCCCTGGGCTTGTCTGGTTCTGTTCAATCCAGTTTTGCAGCGGTAGAAGAGCAGATTTTCTTTATGGAGTTTGAAGAACTCTACCGAGAAACGCAAAAACGCAGCGTAGCTAGTCAGCAAAAGACAAGTTTAAGCTTAGACGGACGGACCATTAGCAATGGCAGTCAAAACTTGACCGTTCCTAAAGGAATTCAGGCACCCTCAGGACAAAGCATTATATTTGACCGAGCTGGAGGCAATTCGTCCCTGGCTAAGGTTGAATTTCAAACCAGCAAAGGAGCGATTCGCTATCAATTATATCTAGGAAATGGAAAAATTAAACGCATTAAGGAAACAAAAAATTAGGGCAGTAATCTTACTAGAAGCAGTAGTAGCTTTGGCTGTGTTTGCCAGCATTGCGACCCTTCTTTTGGGGCAAATTCAGAAAAATAGACAAGAAGAGGCAGAAATCTTGCAAAAAGAAGAAGTTCTACGAGTAGCCAAGATGGCCTTGCAGACGGGTCAAAATCAAGTGAAGATCAATGGAGTGGAGATTCAGGTCTTTGCTAGTGAAAAAGGATTGGAGGTCTACCATGGTTCAGAGAAATTGCTGGATCTTAAAGAGCAGTAAGGTAAGGGCTTTCACTCTTTTGGAATCTCTGCTAGCCCTTATCGTCATTAGCGGTGGCTTGCTTCTCTTTCAAGCCATGAGTCAGCTCCTTATTTCAGAAGTTCGCTACCAGCAACAAAGCGAGCAAAAGGAATGGCTCCTGTTTGTAGACCAGCTAGAAGCTGAGTTAGAGCGTTCGCAGTTTGAAAAGGTAGAAGGCAATCGCCTCTACATGAAACAGGATGGTAAGGATATCTCTATAGGGAAATCTAAATCGGATGATTTTCGGAAGACCGATAGCAGTGGACGAGGTTACCAGCCAATGGTTTATGGCCTCAAATCAGCTCAAATCACAGAGGAAAATCAACTGATTCACTTTCGTTTCCAATTTCAAAAAGGCTTAGAAAGGGAGTTCATCTATCGTGTGGAAAAAGCAAAAAGTTAAGGCAGGCGTTCTCTTATATGCAGTTACCATGGCAGCTATTTTTAGCCTTTTGTTGCAGTTTTATTTGAACCGGCAAGTCGCCCATCACAAAGACTATACCCTAAACAAAGAGAAGTTGGCAGCTTTTGCCATGGCCAAGCGAAGTAAGGATAAGGCTGAGCAAGAAAGTGGGGAACGAGTCTTCAACTTAGGAAAAGTCAGGTATCACAATACGAAAACAGGTTTTGCAACAAGTGTTCGTATGAATAAGGGAGACTATGAATTTCTCTTTCCTCCGATGGAAACCCAAGAAAAGAAAACAGCTAAAAAGGAAGAGGTAGCGACTGATTCAAGCAATCAAGCAGGGAAGAAAAAATCAGAAGAAAAGCCTGAAAAGAAAGATAATTCCTAGTCAATTCAACTACTTTGTGCTAAACTAAAAACATGAAACACGATTTTAATCACAAAGCAGAAACCTTTGATTCGCCCAAAAATATCTTTCTTGCAAATTTGGTTTGTCAAGCAGTTGAAGCACAGATTGATTTTCTACCAGACAAGGCAATACTGGACTTTGGTGGTGGGACGGGTCTGTTAGCCTTGCCTCTAGCTAAGCAAGCCCAGTCGGTTACCCTTGTAGACATCTCGGAGAAGATGCTGGAGCAAGCCCGTTTGAAAGCAAAGGAACAAGAAATCAGGAATCTTCAACTCTTGGAGCAGGATTTACTGGTGAATCCCTTAGAGCAACAATTTGACCTGATTGTTGTCAGTCGGGTTCTTCATCATATGCCTGATCTAGATGCAACTCTTGCCATGTTTTACCATCACCTTAGGGAGAATGGACAAGTTCTCATCGCTGATTTTGTCAAGACAGATACCAACCACCATGGTTTTGATTTAGCTGAACTGGAAACCAAGCTCGCCCAGTTTGGTTTTTCGAGCATTGGCAGTCAGATTCTCTATAGTGCTGAAGGTCTTTTCCTCGGAAATTACGCAGAACTCTTTTTAACAGTAGCCCAAAAATCACTCGCTGACTAAAGCAGTGATTTTTTCTCTTCAGATGGAAAAAATAGGGGAATTTTGATAAGATAGGAATATGGATTTTGAAAAAATAGAACAAGCTTATACGTATTTACTAGAGAATGTCCAAGTCATCCAAAGTGATTTGGCGACCAACTTTTATGACGCCTTGGTAGAGCAAAATAGTATCTACCTAGATGGCGAGACCGAACTAGAGCAGGTCAAGGAGAACAATCAAGCCCTTAAGCGCTTAGCGCTTCGCAAGGAAGAGTGGCTCAAGACCTACCAATTTCTCTTGATGAAGGCAGGACAAACGGAGCCTTTACAGGCCAATCACCAGTTTACACCAGATGCCATTTCCCTCCTCTTGGTAGTTGTTGTAGAAGAGTTGCTTCATAAAGAGGAAATTAGCATCCTCGAAATGGGTTCTGGTATGGGCATTTTGGGGGCTACTTTCTTGACTTCTCTCGCTAAAAAAGTAGATTACTTGGGAATCGAAGTGGATGACTTGCTGATTGATTTGGCAGCCAGTATGGCAGATGTGATTGGTTTGCAGGCTGGTTTTGTCCAAGGAGATGCCGTTCGTCCGCAAATGCTTAAAGAAAGCGACGTGGTCATCAGCGACTTGCCTGTTGGTTATTACCCAGACGATGCCATCGCTTCGCGCTACCGAGTGTCTTCTAGTCAAGAGCATACCTATGCCCACCATTTGCTGATGGAACAAGGCCTCAAGTACCTTAAGTCAGATGGCTATGCTATTTTTCTAGCTCCGAGTGATTTATTGACCAGTCCTCAAAGTGACTTATTAAAAGGGTGGCTCAAAGACGAAGTGAGTCTGGCTGCTATCATCGCTCTGCCAGAGGATATTTTCTCAACTGCAAGCCAAGCTAAAAGTATTTTTGTCTTACAGAAGAAAAGAGATAAAGAAATAGAACCCTTTGTTTACCCTCTTACTAGCTTGCAAGATCCGTCAGTTTTGTTGACCTTTAAAGAAAATTTTCAAAATTGGAGCAAAGGTACTGAAATATAAAAGAGATTTTGTTATAATAGATGAAAACGCTTAAAAAAGAGGTATCATCTTATGACAAAAACAATTGCAATCAATGCAGGAAGCTCAAGCTTGAAATGGCAACTTTATCAAATGCCTGAGGAAAAAGTTTTGGCTAAAGGCTTGATTGAACGTATTGGATTGAAAGACTCAATTTCAACAGTAAAATTTAACGGTCGTTCGGAGCAACAAATTCTTGATATTGAAGATCACACACAAGCTGTTAAAATTTTATTGGATGATTTGATTCGTTTTGACATCATCAAAGGGTACGATGAGATTACAGGTGTCGGACACCGCGTCGTTGCAGGTGGTGAATATTTCAAGGAATCAACAGTTGTTGAGGGAGATGTGATAGAAAAAGTTGAGGAGTTGGGACTCTTGGCTCCTCTTCACAATCCAGCTAACGCAGCTGGAATCCGCGCATTTAAGGAATTGCTTCCAGATATTACCAGTGTTGTCGTATTTGATACCTCATTCCACACAACCATGCCAGAGAAGGCTTATCGCTATCCTCTACCAACTAAATACTACACGGAAAACAAGGTTCGTAAATACGGTGCTCATGGTACAAGCCACCAGTTTGTCGCAGGAGAAGCAGCGAAACTTTTGGGTCGTCCTCTAGAAGATTTGAAATTGATTACCTGCCATATTGGTAACGGGGCTTCTATCACAGCTGTTAAGGGTGGGAAGTCTGTGGATACTTCTATGGGATTCACACCACTCGGCGGTGTGATGATGGGAACTCGTACAGGGGATATTGACCCTGCTATCATCCCTTATCTCATGCAATATACAGAGGATTTCAATACCCCAGAAGATATTAGTCGCGTTCTCAATCGTGAATCAGGGCTCATGGGAGTTTCTGGTCAGTCAAGCGATATGCGTGATGTGATTGCTGCCATGGAAGCAGGAGACCATGATGCAACTTTGGCTTATGAAATGTATGTCGATCGTATCCAAAAACATATCGGCCAATATCTTGCAGTCCTAAATGGAGCAGATGCGATTATCTTCACAGCAGGGATCGGTGAAAATGCAGCTTTGGTTCGTGAGGATGTCATTTCAGGTATCTCTTGGTTTGGTTGTGATGTGGATCCAGAAAAGAACGTCTTTGGCGTAACGGGAGACATCTCAACTGACGCAGCGAAAATCCGTGTCTTGGTTATTCCAACAGATGAGGAATTGGTGATTGCACGCGATGTTGAGCGCTTGAAAAAATAAGCAAATACACGTAAAATTAGATTGTGAAAAGAAGTTGGGAAAGAGATTTTCCAGCTTTTTTTATGTAGAAAATGTCTAAAACCTTGCTGTTATTGGCTTTTTCAAAAAATATGGTATAATAGTAGTAATTTAATAGATGGAGTTGAGTTTTGAAGAAAAGCTTTCGTGTAAAAAGAGAGAAAGATTTTAAGGCGATTTTCAAGGACGGAACAAGTTTTGCCAATCGAAAATTTGTTGTCTACCAATTGGAAAACCAGCAAAACCATTTTCGAGTAGGACTGTCCGTCAGTAAAAAGCTGGGGAATGCAGTTACCAGAAATCAAATCAAGAGACGAATCCGGCACATTCTACAAAGTGTAAAAGGGAGTTTAGTAGAGCATGTTGATTTTGTCGTGATTGCCCGAAAAGGGGTGGAAACCTTGGAATATGCAGAGATGGAGAAAAACCTACTCCACGTATTAAAGTTATCAAAGATTTACCAGGAAGGAAATGGGAGTGAAAAAGAAACTACAGTTGACTAGTTTGTTGGGCTTGTCCTTGTTTATCATGACAGCCTGTGCAACAAATGGTACAGCTAGCGATATAACAGCAGATTCGACAGACTTTTGGAGCAAATTCGTTTATTTTTTTGCTGAAATTATCCGCTTTTTGTCCTTTGACATTAGTATCGGAGTGGGGATTATCCTCTTCACGATTTTGATCCGGACGATTCTATTACCGGTCTTTCAGACACAGATGGTTGCCTCTAGAAAAATGCAAGAGGCTCAACCACGCATCAAGGCTTTGCGAGAGCAATACCCAGGTCGTGATATGGAAAGTAGAACCAAGCTAGACCAGGAGATGCGTAAGGTTTATAAAGAGTTAGGGATCAAACATTCATCCTCTCTCTGGCCGATTTTAATACAAATGCCTGTTCTCTTGGCACTTTTTCAAGCCTTGAGTCGAGTAGACTTTTTGAAAACAGGTCACTTTTTATGGATTAATTTGGGAGGAGTAGATACAAGTTTTGTCCTTCCGATTTTGGCGGCAGTCTTTACCTTCTTGAGTAGCTGGTTATCGAATAAAGCTTTGTCCGAAAAAAGTGGAGCTACGACAGGGATGATGTATGGTATGCCTGTATTGATCTTTGTTTTTGCCATCTCCGCCCCAAGTGGTGTAGCCTTGTACTGGGCCGTATCCAATGCTTACCAAGTTCTGCAAACCTATTTCTTGAACAATCCTTTCAAGATTATTGCCGAAAGAGAAGCAGTGGCGCAAGCAGAAAAAGATTTAGAAGGCAAGAAGAGAAGAGCTTTGAAAAAAGCACAGAAAAAGAAAAAATAAGGAGGAATCTGATAATGGTATTATTTACAGGTTCAACGGTTGAAGAAGCAATCCAAAAAGGATTGAAAGAATTAGACATTCCAAGAATGAAGGCCCACATCAAGGTCGTTTCGAAAGAGAAAAAAGGATTTTTAGGCTTGTTTGGTAAGAAGCCAGCTCAAGTTGATATCGAAGCCATTAGTGAAACGACAGTAATCAAAGCCAACCAGCAGGCCATTAAAGGGGTTCCAAAAGAAGTTAATGAAAAAAATGAACCAGTGAAAACCGTCAGCGAAGCGACAGTTGATTTGGGATATGTGGTTGAAGCCATCAAGAAGATTGAAGAAGAAGGTCAAGGTGTCTCTGAAGAGGTCAAGGCTGAAATCCTGAAAAATGAAAAGCACGCCAGCACGATTTTGGAAGAAACAGGCCATATTTCAATTTTAAATGAATTGGAACCAGAGGATACTACCGAGGAAGTGAAATCTGCTCCAGAAAAAGAAACTGAAACGCAGGAAGCAACAAGTCAATCTTTGGAAGATTTAGGCTTGAAAGTAGAACCAAGTTATGACATCGAACAAGTGGCAACTGAAGTAGCTAGCTACGTTCAAACCATTGTAGATGATATGGATGTTGAAGGGACGATTTCAAGCGACTACAATCGCCGCACCATCAATCTTCAAATTGACACCAATGAACCAGGCCGTATTATCGGTTATCATGGTAAAGTTTTGAAGGCCTTGCAACTATTGGCTCAAAATTATCTTTATAACCGCTATTCAAGAACCTTCTACATCACGATCAATGTCAATGATTATGTTGAACACCGTGCAGAAGTCTTGCAAACCTACGCTCAAAAATTGGCGACTCGCGTTTTAGAGGAAGGGCGTAGTCAACAAACTGATCCAATGTCAAATAGCGAACGCAAGATAATCCATCGCATTATTTCACGCATGGATGGCGTGACGAGTTACTCTGAAGGCGACGAGCCAAATCGCTATGTTGTCGTAGATGCAGAATAAGCAAAGTAAAATCAGGTTCGTCCTGATTTTTTGCTAGGAAAGGAAAGATTCAGATATGCTGAAAGCAGTTAGAGAATACCTATCATTTGCAGGGGTCCAGTACCTTAATCCTGATAAAGCTGGCGATGAAAGAGAAAAGATGTTGACCTTGCGGAAAAAAGGTCAAGAGGCTCGGAAGTCTTTTACAGAACTGGCTAAAACCTTTCAAGCTAGTCATCCAGAATGGCAATTGCAACAGACTAGTCAGTGGATGAACCAAGCGCAACGCTTGCGGCCACATTTCTGGGCCTATCTTCAGAGAGACGGACAAGTGACAGAACCTATGATGGCTCTTCGTTTGTATGGAACACCTGCTGACTTTGGGATTTCTTTGGAAGTCAGTTTCATCGAGCGCAAGAAAGACGAACAGACCTTAGACAAGCAAGCCAAGGTCTTAGAACTTCCAGTGGTAGAAGGAATTTATTATCTAGTCTATTCAAATGGGGAAAGTCATAAGGTGGAGGCTACTGAGGAGAATCGTCGTACTTTACGCGAGAAGGTGAGAAGTCAGGAAGTCCGTAAAGTGTTGGTTAAGTCAGATGTTTCCCTCATTGAAAATCAGTCAGTAGAAGCGATATTGGAGAAGCTAGAAGACGCTTATACGCGCTTGCTTCCGTACTATGAAGTGACGAGGGAATAGAAAACCAAATGTGTTAGATGAACGCAAATTGTTTTATTGCTATTCTATGCATTTTTTCATATAATAGTAAAATAGGATGTGTGATTTATTAATCACCTCAAAGAGAAAGGAAATTCTATGTCAAATCTATCTGTTAATGCAATTCGTTTTCTAGGTATTGACGCCATCAACAAAGCAAACTCAGGTCACCCAGGGGTGGTTATGGGGGCTGCTCCAATGGCCTATAGCCTCTTTACAAAGCAACTTCGTATCAATCCAGCTCAACCAAACTGGATCAACCGCGATCGCTTTATTCTTTCAGCAGGACACGGTTCTATGCTTCTTTATGCCCTTCTTCACCTTTCTGGTTTTGAAGATGTTAGCATGGATGAAGTCAAGAACTTCCGCCAATGGGGTTCAAAAACACCAGGTCACCCAGAATTTGGTCATACTGCAGGGGTTGACGCTACAACTGGTCCTCTAGGACAAGGGATTTCTACTGCTACTGGTTTTGCCCAAGCAGAACGTTTCCTTGCAGCGAAGTATAACCGCGAAGGCTTCAATATCTTTGACCACTATACTTATGTGATCTGTGGCGACGGAGATTTAATGGAAGGTGTTTCAAGCGAGGCAGCTTCATACGCAGGTTTGCAAAAGCTCGACAAGTTGGTTGTTCTTTATGATTCAAATGACATTAACTTGGATGGTGAGACAAAAGATTCCTTCACAGAAAGTGTTCGTGACCGTTACAATGCCTACGGTTGGCACACAGCCTTGGTTGAAGATGGAACAGACCTTGAGGCTATTCATGCTGCTATCGAAACAGCTAAAGCTTCAGGAAAACCATCTTTGATTGAAGTGAAGACTGTTATTGGATACGGTTCTCCAAACAAACAAGGAACTAATGCTGTACATGGTGCTCCTCTTGGAGCAGATGAAACTGCCGCAACTCGTCAAGCCCTTGGTTGGGACTACGAACCATTTGAAATTCCAGCTGAAGTTTATGCTGATTTCAAAGAAAATGTTGCAGATCGTGGCGCATCAGCTTATCAAGCTTGGACTAAATTAGTTGCTGACTATAAAGAGGCTCATCCAGAACTGGCTGCAGAAGTAGAAGCCATTATTGACGGCCGTGACCCAGTTGAGGTGACTCCAGCAGACTTCCCAGCCTTAGAAAATGGATTTTCTCAAGCAACTCGTAACTCGAGTCAGGATGCCTTGAATGTTGTAGCAGCTAAGCTACCAACCTTCCTAGGTGGATCAGCTGACCTTGCTCACTCAAACATGACTTATATCAAAACGGACGGACTTCAAGACGACGCTAATCGCTTGAACCGCAACATTCAGTTTGGTGTTCGTGAATTTGCAATGGGAACGATCTTGAACGGGATGGCTCTTCATGGTGGACTTCGTGTATACGGTGGTACTTTCTTTGTCTTCTCTGACTATGTGAAAGCAGCTGTCCGTTTGTCAGCCTTGCAAGGACTTCCTGTGACTTATGTCTTTACCCACGATTCGATCGCAGTTGGTGAAGATGGTCCAACTCACGAACCAGTTGAACACTTAGCAGGTCTGCGTGCTATGCCAAATCTCAATGTTTTCCGCCCAGCAGATGCGCGTGAAACTCAAGCGGCTTGGTACCTTGCTGTGACAAGCGAAAAAACACCAACTGCCCTTGTCTTGACACGTCAAAACTTGACTGTTGAAGAGGGAACAGACTTTGACAAAGTTGCGAAAGGTGCCTATGTTGTCTATGAAAATGCAGCTGACTTTGATACGATATTGATTGCAACAGGTTCAGAGGTGAATCTCGCTGTCGCAGCTGCCAAAGAATTGGCTAGTCAAGGCGCAAAAGTCCGTGTAGTCAGCATGCCATCTACAGATGTCTTTGACGCACAAGATGCAGCTTACAAGGAAGAAATCCTTCCAAATGCAGTCCGCCGTCGTGTTGCAGTCGAAATGGGTGCAACTCAAAACTGGTACAAATATGTTGGTCTTGATGGTGCAGTTCTCGGTATTGATACCTTTGGAGCATCTGCCCCAGCACCAAAAGTATTGGCAGAGTACGGATTTACAGTTGAAAATCTAGTCAAAGTCGTTCAAAACTTGAAATAATCGCAGAAAAATCAGAGTAAAAACTCTGATTTTTTTATTGCCATAAAACAAGGCACAACCTTGTAAAAGTAGCTGAAATTTGATATAGTAGTCCTATGTAAAATACAAAGGAGAAAACAATGGATCCAAATATTACTTTTTTAATCATGCTTGTAGGGATGATGGCCTTGATGTTCTTTATGCAACGTTCTCAAAAGAAACAAGCACAAAAGCGTATGGAAAGCTTGAACAAGCTTCAAAAAGGCTATGAAGTCATTACAATTGGTGGACTTTACGGAACAGTGGATGAAGTAGATACTGAAAAAGGAACAATCGTACTGGATGTAGATGGGGTCTACTTGACTTTTGAATTGGCTGCTATCAAGACCGTTTTGCCACTCAAAGAAGCTGTGACACCAGAAGGAACAGTTGTTGACGAAGGCGGAGCAATCGAAGAATAAAACGGGACCTGTCACTCCCGTTTTTCTATGAGATGAGAGGAAAAGGGATGAAAAAAATAGTATTTGTGTGCTTAGGAAATATTTGCCGTAGCCCCATGGCAGAGTTTGTGATGAAGTCCATGACGAGTGATTATCAAGTTGAGAGTCGTGCAACTTCGTCTTGGGAACATGGTAATCCGATTCATAAGGGAACGCAGGCGATTTTCCAGCAGTATCAGATCCCGTATGACAAAGATAAAACATCGCTTCAGATTGGCAGAGAAGACTTTGAATCGTTTGATTACATTATCGGTATGGATGCTTCAAACGTTTCAGATCTGCGTCACATGTGCCCTCAGGAACTACAGTACAAGATCTACTCTTTTGCGGCAGAAAGTGTTCCAGATCCATGGTACACAGGAGATTTTGAGGAAACCTATGCTCGTATCACAAGTGGATGTCAAAGCTGGCTAGATCGATTAGAAAAAGAGAGTGACAATGGAAAAGCTTAAACAATTTTATGAGAAGTGTAGAGTTTACCTAACTCGTCCTAGGTTAGAGCTCGTTGCAGTAGTTGTAATGGTACTCTGTGCTCTTTCGGTATTTCTGCTAAATACGCCTAAAAAAGGTGTCTTGACACTTGATGGTGGAGCTCTTGTTTATGATGGCACCTTGGTACGTGGGAAAATGAATGGTCAAGGAACCCTGACCTTTGAAAATGGAGACCAATATACAGGTGATTTCAATAATGGAGCCTTTAATGGGAAAGGGACTTTTCAATCAAAAGATGGCTGGAAATACGAAGGTGATTTTGTAAATGGTCAGGCTGAAGGTCAAGGGAAGTTGACTACAGAGCAAGAAGTCGTTTATGAAGGAACCTTTAAACAAGGCGTTTTCCAGCAAAAACAGTAGTCTCCAAGTTAGGAGACTATTTTCAAAGTCTGAAAAGAAAACGCTTTCTTCGCTTAAATTCGAGAACTAACTATCAACTAGAAAAACTTTGTGAAATAAAAAAATTTTTCCATAATTTCACAATCGTCCAGACAAAACTCTATTGTATAGATGCATTGAGAAAAAAATCACAATCTCAGAAAAATTCTTTGTGAAATGCTTATGAAACTGTTTACAAAGCATAAAAAAAGAGTTATAATAAACTTGTGAAAAAATTAACAAAGGATAACATCCTTAAAGGCTATGGAGGATAATATGGCTGATAAAAAAACAGTAACACCAGAGGAAAAACAACTTGCTGCTGAAAAGCATGTCGATGGTCTCGTGAAAAAAGCCTTGGTTGCGCTTGATGAAATGCGCAAGTTGAACCAAGAGCAAGTTGACTATATCGTGGCAAAAGCTTCGGTTGCAGCACTTGACGCACACGGTATCCTTGCACAACACGCAGTTGAAGAAACTGGTCGTGGAGTATTTGAAGACAAGGCGACAAAAAACCTATTTGCCTGCGAACACGTAGTGAACAATATGCGTGGAGTTAAAACAGTTGGAGTTATTGAAGATGATCCAATTACAGGTTTGACAAAGATTGCGGAGCCTGTCGGTGTAATCTGTGGTGTCACTCCGACAACAAACCCAACTTCAACAGCGATTTTCAAATCCTTGATTGCTTTGAAAACACGTAACCCAATCGTTTTTGCCTTCCACCCATCTGCTCAAGAATCATCAGCTCACGCAGCACAAATCGTTCGTGATGCAGCTATTGCGGCTGGAGCACCTGAAAACTGTGTTCAATGGATTACAGAACCATCTATGGAAGCAACTGGAGCGCTTATGAACCACGAAGGTGTTGCAACTATCCTTGCAACTGGTGGTAATGCCATGGTTAAAGCTGCATACTCATGTGGAAAACCAGCTCTTGGGGTAGGTGCCGGAAACGTTCCTGCCTATGTAGAAAAATCTGCTGACCTTCGTCAAGCTGCTCATGATATTGTTATGTCTAAGTCATTTGATAATGGGATGGTCTGTGCATCAGAACAAGCCGTTATCATTGATAAAGAAGTATATGACGAATTTGTAGAAGAATTCAAATCATATCACACTTACTTTGTAAACAAAAAAGAAAAAGCCCTTCTTGAAGAATTCTGTTTCGGTGTAAAAGCTAATAGCAAAAACTGTGCAGGTGCTAAACTAAATGCAAACATCGTTGGTAAACCAGCAGCATGGATTGCTGAACAAGCAGGATTCAGCGTTCCAGAAGGAACAAACATCTTGGCTGCAGAATGCGCAGAAGTAGGACCAAAAGAACCATTGACTCGTGAAAAATTGTCACCAGTTATCGCTGTCCTAAAAGCTGAAGATACAGAAGACGGTCTTAAAAAAGCTCGTCAAATGGTTGAGTTTAACGGACTTGGTCACTCAGCAGCTATCCATACAAAAGACGAAGCTCTTGCTAAACGCTTTGGTACAGAAATCAAAGCAATGCGTATTATCTGGAACTCTCCATCTACTTTCGGTGGTATCGGTGATGTATACAATGCCTTCATTCCATCATTGACACTTGGATGTGGTTCATATGGACACAACTCAGTCGGTGATAACGTGAGTGCGATCAACCTTCTAAACATCAAGAAAGTAGGGAAACGTAGAAATAATATGCAATGGTTTAAAGTTCCTTCAAAAATTTACTTCGAACGCAATTCTATCCAATACCTTCAAACATGTGAAGATATTGAACGCGTTATGATTGTTACAGATAAATCTATCGAAAAACTTGGCTTTGTTCAACGCATTATTGACCAATTGAACAAACGCAGCAACCGTGTAACTGTCCAAGTCTTCTCAGACGTTGAACCAGACCCAGATATCACAACTGTAGAACGTGGTACTGAAGTAATGAGAGCATTTGAACCAGACACAATCATCGCTCTTGGTGGTGGTTCTCCAATGGACGCGGCCAAAGTAATGTGGCTCTTCTACGAACAACCACAAATCGACTTCCGTGACTTGGTTCAAAAATTCATGGACATCCGTAAACGTGCCTTCCGCTTCCCATCACTTGGTAAAAAAGCGAAATACATTGGTATTCCAACAACTTCAGGTACAGGTTCAGAAGTAACACCATTTGCCGTTATCTCTGATAAGAAAAACAATCGTAAATACCCATTGGCTGACTACTCATTGACACCAACTATTGCGATTGTTGACCCTGCTTTGGTTGAGTCAGTTCCAGACTTCATCGCTGCGGATACAGGTATGGACGTCTTGACTCACGCGACTGAAGCTTACACTTCAAACTTCGCTAACGACTATACAGACGGTATCGCCCTTCAAACAATCAAACTTGTCTTTGAATGGTTGGAAAAATCTGTTAAGACCGCTGATCCAGAAGCTCGCGAAAAAATGCACAATGCATCTACAATGGCTGGTATGGCCTTTGCCAATGCCTTCCTTGGTATGAGCCACTCAATGGCCCACAAGATCGGTGCGGTTCACCATACTGTTCACGGACGTACAAACGCAATCTTGCTTCCATACGTTATCCGTTACAATGGTACTCGCCCATCTAAGACGACTACATGGCCTAAGTATAACTACTGGAAAGCTGACGAAAAATTCCAAGATATTGCTAGAATGCTTGGATTGCCTCACTCAACTCCAGAAGAAGCGGTTGAAGCTTATGCCAAAGCAGTTTACGATCTTGGTGAAGCAGTTGGAATCACAATGAACTTCAAAGGCTTTGGAATCGATGAAAAAGCTTGGAAAGACAGCTTGCATGAAATTGCCTTACTTGCTTATGAAGACCAATGTTCACCTGCTAACCCTCGCTTGCCAATGGTAGCTGACATGGAAGAAATCATGGCAGATGCTTACTATGGTTATGCAGAACGACCAGGACGTCGTAAATAATCGTTTATCAGCCTAGAGGCAGGAAATATCCTGTCTCTTTTTTGTAAACTCTGAAAGAGTTAAAATTGGAGTTTCACCTTGAAATAAAGAGAATATACAGATATTATAAAAGATTCTAGAGATATGCTTTGAAAATAAAAAAATGGATGAATAAAAAGGGGGAGAAAAAGTAGAAAAGGGGGAGAGAAAATCAACGCCCGTACTTGCAATTAAACTCAAATAGTTATATAATAGGTTTGTTGAAAGGTGATTTGTAGTGATTCAAGTTACTCTTTTCACAATAAAATTTTCATGATTTTCATAAGGAGGAAATCACTAATGGTAGTTAAAGTTGGTATTAACGGTTTCGGCCGTATCGGTCGTCTTGCTTTCCGCCGTATCCAAAACGTAGAAGGTGTTGAAGTTACTCGCATCAACGACCTTACAGATCCAGTTATGCTTGCACACTTGTTGAAATACGACACAACTCAAGGTCGTTTCGACGGTACTGTAGAAGTTAAAGAAGGTGGATTCGAAGTTAACGGTAAATTCGTTAAAGTTTCTGCTGAACGTGATCCAGAACAAATCGACTGGGCTACTGACGGTGTAGAAATCGTTCTTGAAGCAACTGGTTTCTTTGCTAAGAAAGATGCAGCTGAAAAACACCTTAAAGGTGGAGCTAAGAAAGTTGTTATCACTGCTCCTGGTGGAAACGAAGTTAAAACAGTTGTATTTAACACTAACCACGATGTTCTTGACGGTACTGAAACAGTTATCTCAGGTGCTTCATGTACTACAAACTGCTTGGCTCCAATGGCTAAAGCTCTTCAAGACAACTTCGGTGTTGTAGAAGGATTGATGACTACTATCCATGCTTACACTGGTGACCAAATGATCCTTGACGGACCACACCGTGGTGGTGACCTTCGCCGTGCTCGCGCTGGTGCTGCAAACATCGTTCCTAACTCAACTGGTGCTGCTAAAGCTATCGGTCTTGTAATCCCAGAATTGAACGGTAAACTTGACGGATCTGCACAACGCGTTCCAACTCCAACTGGATCAGTTACTGAATTGGTAGCAGTTCTTGAAAAGAACGTTACTGTTGATGAAGTAAACGCAGCTATGAAAGCAGCTTCAAACGAATCATACGGTTACACAGAAGATCCAATCGTATCTTCAGATATCGTAGGTATGTCTTACGGTTCATTGTTTGACGCAACTCAAACTAAAGTTCTTGACGTTGATGGTAAACAATTGGTTAAAGTTGTATCATGGTACGACAACGAAATGTCATACACTGCACAACTTGTACGTACTCTTGAATACTTTGCAAAAATCGCTAAATAATTCTTGAGTCGATAAAAGCAAGGCCTTCCGGTCTTGCTTTTTCTATTTTTAGATAAAACAAAATGGATGATAGTGTCATCCATTTTGTTTTAATTCTGTTTCGAAAGTATCCGAGAGGGCAGTAAAACTCAATTGTTCTAAGGTGAGTGGATGGGTAAAGGAAAGTCGAAAGGCGTGGAGCATAAGCCGATTTGTCTTTGATTTACTATTATAGAGAGGATCGCCTAGGATAGGGTGCTTATGGTGAGAAAGGTGAACACGGATTTGATGCGTTCGACCGGTCTTTAGTTTGCAACGGACAAGGGTAGTCTGATTTGGAAATTGCTTTAGTCGGCTTACCTGGGTTTCGGCATGTTGCCCCTTTTTGGGATCTACCACTCGTTTTCTGCGATCGTGTCGATCACGACCAATTTTATCTCGGAAGATAAGTTCTTTGTTCCCCACTTGCCCCTTTACGAGTGCCCAGTACTCGCGAGCAATTTCCTTCTTCTCCAACAAACGATTGAGAATGGGTAGGATAAAAGGATTTTTAGCAAAAAGCACTAAACCGCTTGTTTCCATATCCAGGCGATGAACGACATAGCAGGTTTGACCAATGTAGGCAGAGACATGGTTGAGAAGGGCAATTTCATCAGGTTGATTTCCATGAGTTTTCATTCCCTCTGGCTTGTTAACGATAATGAGATGTTGGTCTTGATAAACCTCTTGAACGAGGTCTGGATTTCCCCAAAGGATTTCTTTTTTGGGATAATCTTCCTCGTCAAAAGTCAACTGGCAAACGTCTCCTGGTTTGACCATCTCGTTCCAGTGAACTTCTTTGTGGTTAATTAAGATGTTCTTTTTTGTTCTCAAGAAATGGCGGATCTTTCTAGGGATGAGGAGTTGTTCCTCTAGGAATTGTTTGACCGTCATTTGAGGCAAGGATTCGGGTAATGTAAATGTGAATTGCATACAGATATTGTAACAAAAAAAGCCCTATTTGGATAGGGAATAGCTAAATTCTTGAGTTCCTATGGTGAAGATGATAAAATAAACGCATGAAATTAGATAAATTATTTGAGAAGTTTCTTTCTCTCTTTAAAAAAGAAACGAGTGAATCAGCAGAGTCTGATTCTACTAGTATGCGTCGTTCTCGGAGCGATAGAAAAAAACTAGGCCATGTAGGTCCGATTCGGAAATTTTGGCGTCGTTACCATCTGACAAAAATCGTCATCATTTTAGGGTTAAGTGCAGGTTTGCTAGTAGGAACCTACCTATTTGCCATAGCCAAATCTACCAATGTTAATGATTTGCAAAATGCCTTGAAAACACGAACTCTGATTTTTGACCGCGAAGAAAAAGAGGCAGGCGCCCTATCAGGTCAAAAGGGAACCTATGTTGAACTGACAGATATCAGTAAAGACTTGCAGAATGCTGTCGTCGCGACAGAGGACCGTTCCTTTTATAAAAATGATGGGATTAACTACGGTCGTTTCTTTCTAGCCATCCTTACAGCGGGTCGTTCTGGAGGGGGGTCTACCATCACTCAACAGTTGGCGAAAAATGCCTATCTTTCTCAGGACCAAACCGTTGAACGGAAGGCCAAGGAGTTTTTCCTTGCCTTAGAGTTGACAAAGAAATACAGCAAGGAGCAAATCCTTACTATGTACCTCAATAACGCCTACTTTGGAAATGGGGTATGGGGTGTTGAAGATGCAAGTAAGAAATATTTCGGTGTATCAGCTTCACAGCTAACGCTTGATCAGGCGGCCACTCTAGCAGGGATGCTCAAGGGACCAGAATTGTATAATCCATTAAATTCTGTTGAAACTTCGACCAACCGTAGGGATACTGTATTACAAAATATGGTTGCAGCGGGCTATATTGATAAAAATCAAGAGACCGAAGCGGCTGGAGTAGATATGGCTTCTCAACTGCAAGATAAGTATGAAGGCAAAGTTTCGGATTATCGTTACCCGTCCTATTTTGATGCAGTTGTCAACGAAGCGGTTTCCAAGTACAATCTCACAGAAGAAGAGATTGTCAACAACGGCTATCGAATCTACACAGAGCTTGACCAAAACTACCAAGCAAACATGCAGGTTATTTACGAAAACACTGCGCTATTTCCAACGGCAGAAGACGGAACGCATGCTGAATCAGGTAGTGTTGCTCTAGAGCCTAAAACGGGTGGAGTGCGTGGAGTTGTTGGTCGCGTAGCTGGTGATGACAAGCCAGGCTTCCGCAATTTTAACTATGCCACTCAGTCTAAGCGTAGCCCAGGCTCAACCATTAAACCTTTAGTTGTTTATACACCCGCAGTAGAAGCAGGATGGGCCTTGAACAAGCAACTGGATAATCATACGATGCAGTACAACAGTTATCAAGTAGACAACTATGCGGGTATTAAGACATCTCCAGAAGTACCTATGTATCAGGCCTTGGCGGAATCACTCAACCTACCGGCAGTTGCGACTGTAAATGAATTAGGTATTGACAAAGCTTTTGACGCTGGGGAGAGATTTGGTCTGAATATGGAAAAAGTTGACCGAGTTCTTGGAGTTGCTCTTGGTGGAGGTGTGGAGACGAATCCTCTCCAGATGGCGCAAGCCTATGCAGCCTTTGCTAATGGAGGTCTGATGCCTGAAGCACATTTCATCACTCGTATCGAAAATGCCAGTGGGCAAGTCATCAAGAGTCATAAAAACTCCCAAAAACGAGTGATTGATAAGTCTGTAGCTGATAAAATGACCAGCATGATGCTAGGAACATTTACCAATGGTACAGGAATTAGTTCGTCACCAGCGGATTACGTTATGGCTGGTAAAACAGGTACGACTGAAGCTGTTTTCAACCCAGAATATACCAGTGACCAGTGGGTGATTGGCTATACTCCAGATGTTGTAATCAGCCACTGGCTCGGCTTCCCAACAACAGATGAGAACCATTATCTAGCAGGTTCGACTTCTAATGGCGCTGCCCATGTCTTTAGAAGTATGGCTAATACCATCTTGCCTTATACTCCTGGTAGCACCTTTACAGTTGAGAATGCTTATAAACAAAATGGTATTGAACCAGAAAATACGAAAAAGCAAACCGTTGAAAATGAGACAAACCAGTCTGAGGACCCGATAGGAGATATTCGTAGTCGTGCACAAAATCTTGTAGATGAAGCAGGACGTGCGATTTCAGAAGCTAAGATAAAAGAAAAAGCTCAGACGATATGGGACTCAATCCTTAATCTATTTCGTTAAGAGGCTTGTCAAAGCCTAGGTTTCTTGTTATAATAGATAAGATGGAGGCGTTATGGCACTAAAAAAATCAAGCCTAGCTTGTGCAGTTTGTGGTTCAAGGAATTACTCAATCAAAATTAGTGGGAACCCCAAGCCAACACGACTAGAAGTAAATAAATTTTGTAAACATTGTGGAAAATATACGACACATAGAGAAACGAGATAGGAGAGAACGATGGGTTTTATTAAGGATATTTTTAAACTTCTTAAAGAAACAACTTGGCCAACTCGCAAAGAAAGCTGGAGAGATTTTCGCTCTATTATGGAATACACAGCCTTCTTTGTGGTCATCATTTACATTTTTGACCAGTTGATTGTTTCAGGTTTGATTCGATTTATTAACATTTTTTAGAAGAAAAGTGGAGAATTTCTGCTAGCTTTCTTCTATATATGTATGAAAGGAAATATCATGGATAGTTTTGACAAGGGATGGTTTGTTCTACAAACTTATTCTGGCTATGAAAATAAGGTAAAAGAAAATCTATTGCAACGTGCACAAACTTATAACATGTTGGATAATATTCTACGCGTTGAGATTCCAACACAAACCGTGCAAGTTGAGAAAAATGGAAAGAAAAAGGAAGTTGAAGAGAATCGCTTTCCGGGTTATGTCCTTGTAGAAATGGTCATGACAGATGAAGCATGGTTCGTCGTTCGAAACACACCTAACGTAACAGGATTCGTCGGCTCACACGGTAACAGATCAAAACCAACTCCACTATTGGAACAAGAAATCCGTGATATTCTGGTTTCAATGGGACAAACTGTTCAAGAGTTTGATATTGATGTTGAAGTTGGCCAGACAGTCCGCATTATTGATGGCGCTTTTGCAGACTACACAGGTAAAATTACTGAAATTGATAACAACAAAGTGAAGATGATTATCTCTATGTTTGGTAATGATACGATTGCAGAAGTGAATCTCAACCAAATTGCAGAATTATAACCCCAGAGAGGCTTTGCCTCTCTTTTTATGTGCTGTTGAGGGAGGAAGAAGTATAAAATAGAGGAAGTAGACCCAGGGGCTCGCGCATTTTGCTAAACTAAATGCAGAAAGGAGAGGTCTATGAATCTAAAAGACTTATATGAAGAAAGCAAGGGAATCGTCCATAAGTGTCGCAAAGATTATCATTTGCATCTGTGGGAGAAAGAGGACTGGGATCAGGAAGGCATGTTATGTCTGTATGAGCTGGTGAGTCGCAACCCAGAGTTACTAGAGGGGGAGCGCCATCAACTATATGTTTGCTTTAAAACAAAATTTAGAAATCGTATTCTAGATTACATCCGTAAACAGGAAAGCCACAAGCGCCGTTTTGACAAAGAACCCTATGAAGAGGTGAGTGAGATCAGCCATCGTCTAGGAGAAAAAGGACTCAGGCTGGACGATTATTATCTCTTTCACGAACTTCTAAAGAATTACAAATCAAAACAGAGTATGGAAAAACAAGAATTAATAGACCGTCTCATGGGAGGGGAAGTCTTTAGAGGACGGAAAGCTCTCCTGAGAGAACTTTCCCTTATCTTTTCAGAATTTCGATAAAGAGGAAAAAAGTCCTTGACAAAGGTAAAAAAGTAGGTATAATAGAAAGAGTTGAAAAGCTCAGGTCCGTTGGTCAAGGGGTTAAGACACCGCCTTTTCACGGCGGTAACACGGGTTCGAATCCCGTACGGACTATGGTGTATTGTGGTTAGAAAAAACTTGAAAAAAGTTTAAAAAATCTGTTGACAGAGACAGATGGCTGTGATATACTAATATAGTTGTCGCTTGAGAGAGATTGAGTGACAAAGACCTTTGAAAACTGAACAAGACGAACCAATGTGCAGGGCACTATAACTGAGGTTATAGTACTGAACAATGAAAAAACAATAAATCTGTCAGTGACAGAAATGAGTGAGAACTCAAACTTTTAATGAGAGTTTGATCCTGGCTCAGGACGAACGCTGGCGGCGTGCCTAATACATGCAAGTAGAACGCTGAAGGAGGAGCTTGCTTCTCTGGATGAGTTGCGAACGGGTGAGTAACGCGTAGGTAACCTGCCTGGTAGCGGGGGATAACTATTGGAAACGATAGCTAATACCGCATAAGAGTAGATGTTGCATGACATTTGCTTAAAAGGTGCAATTGCATCACTACCAGATGGACCTGCGTTGTATTAGCTAGTTGGTGAGGT
>NZ_JAPVZF010000010.1:0-54753 GCF_041432195.1 Streptococcus sp. 27098_8_23
TTATCCGCCATAGCTCAGTTGGTAGTAGCGCATGACTGTTAATCATGATGTCGTAGGTTCGAGTCCTACTGGCGGAGTATAAATCGAAACGTTCAACTGAGCGTTTTTTTATTTATAAATATAGTGGACTGTTGAAATTTCAAATTTTAATTTTAAAATCTGTAATTACCTCTTTATTTTATTTTTAGTTCGTTTGGCTTCAAATTCTACTTTTATAGGATTTGAAGCTTTTTTAGTTCCTTTTTTTGTTAGACTAGTGTTACTAATAAGAAAGGGAATTTTTATATGCTTCAGAAATTTTATGATCGAGCATTTGTCTTTTTGAAACTAGTTGAACAAGAATATGCCTCTTTAGGCCAGAGTTGTTCAGAGTGGGAATCACTTCATCTCCGTTTTTTACTATATTACTTAATCCGATTTAAAATTAAAAGTGATAGGGACTTTTCTCTATATCACTTTAGAACAGCTTATCGTCTATATCTAGATAAATTACTGCAAGATGGTACAACTTTCATCCAATAGGAAGTATTTATATCATAATTACGAACGATAGTTATAGATATATTTTAAAAAATATAGAATTAGCTTATAATCAGAGACTTCTGTATTTAGAAATGAAAGAATTTCCAAATCTTTTCTGCTGTTTCTTCTTGATAAAATAGTGTTTTTTTCTTATAATAAATTGTAAGATATAATTGCGGGTGAAATTCCTGCCATGTATATGAGAAAGGACGAGCTGCTAGTAGCTCAGACGAATTTTATTATGACTTCAGTTGTTGTTGTAGGTACCCAGTGGGGTGATGAAGGTAAAGGGAAAATTACAGATTTTCTTTCAGCTAATGCAGAAGTGATTGCTCGTTATCAAGGTGGTGACAATGCTGGTCACACGATTGTGATTGATGGTAAGAAATTTAAGTTGCACTTGATTCCGTCAGGTATTTTCTTCCCTGAAAAGATCTCTGTCATTGGGAATGGGATGGTCGTGAACCCAAAATCTCTTGTGAAAGAGTTGAGTTATCTTCATGAGGAAGGTGTGACAACTGATAACTTGCGTATTTCTGATCGGGCGCATGTTATTTTGCCTTATCACATTGAGTTGGATCGCTTGCAGGAAGAAGCTAAGGGTGACAATAAGATTGGTACTACAATCAAGGGAATCGGTCCAGCATATATGGACAAGGCTGCTCGTGTTGGAATTCGTATTGCGGATCTTTTGGATAAGGATATTTTCCGTGAACGTTTGGAACGTAATCTTGCGGAAAAGAATCGTTTGTTTGAAAAATTATATGATAGCACCCCTATTTCAGTTGACGATATTTTTGAAGAATACTATGAGTATGGTCAACAAATCAAGCAATACGTGACAGATACATCTGTTATCTTGAATGATGCGCTTGATAATGGCAAACGTGTGCTGTTTGAAGGTGCGCAAGGTGTTATGCTAGATATCGACCAAGGTACGTATCCATTTGTTACTTCTTCAAACCCTGTCGCTGGTGGTGTGACAATTGGGTCTGGTGTTGGTCCAAGTAAGATTGACAAGGTTGTAGGTGTCTGTAAAGCCTACACAAGTCGTGTAGGAGACGGACCTTTCCCAACTGAATTATTTGATGAAGTGGGAGATCGCATCCGTGAAGTAGGTCATGAATACGGTACAACAACTGGCCGTCCACGTCGTGTGGGTTGGTTTGACTCAGTTGTGATGCGCCACAGCCGCCGTGTATCTGGGATTACCAATCTTTCATTGAACTCTATAGATGTTTTGAGTGGTTTGGATACTGTGAAAATCTGTGTGGCCTATGATCTTGATGGTCAACGTATTGATTACTATCCTGCTAGTCTTGAGCAGTTGAAACGCTGCAAGCCAATCTACGAGGAATTGCCAGGTTGGTCAGAAGACATCACTGGAGTTCGTAATTTGGAAGACCTTCCTGAGAATGCACGTAACTATGTTCGTCGTGTAAGTGAGTTGGTTGGTGTTCGTATCTCAACTTTCTCAGTAGGACCTGGTCGTGAACAAACTAATATTTTAGAAAGTGTTTGGTCATAGGAGATTTTTAAGATTAGTTTAAGACAGGTTGGGTATACTATAGACAGTTACAAGAAGACCTCCTAACTTGTTGTAACAAATATCCTAAACTTTTCTTTTTCATAATAATCTCCCTATTAAGTCACCGCATTCGGTGGCTTTTTTTGTGTTGAGAATCATGATATAATAATAAAATCGACAAGTAGGAAAAGAGAAGAACGATGAATTATACAGTTGAAGAAAAAGAAGCCTTTATGAGAGAGGCTTTGAGAGAGGCTGAGATTGCCTTAGAACACGATGAAATTCCAATTGGTTGTGTGATTGTCAAGGATGGAGAAATCATTGGTAGGGGGCATAATGCGCGCGAGGAGTTGCAACGGGCGGTCATGCATGCAGAAATCATGGCTATAGAGAATGCGAACGTGAGTGAAGAAAGTTGGCGCCTGCTTGATTGTACGCTTTTTGTGACCATTGAGCCTTGTGTCATGTGTAGCGGGGCGATTGGGCTAGCTCGTATACCAAAGGTGGTCTATGGGGCTAAAAATCAGAAATTTGGTGCAGCTGGAAGTTTGTACGCTATTTTGACAGATGAGCGTCTCAATCATCGTGTAGAGGTTGAAACGGGAGTTTTGGAGAGTGAGTGTGTAGCGATTATGCAGGACTTTTTCCGAAATCGACGGAAAAAATAATTTCTCTTTAAAAACCGAGGGGAATGTGGTATAATAAATAGTGGAGCAACAGTTCTGCGTGAAGCGGGTCAGGGGAGGAATCCAGCAGCCCTAAGCGATGTGAATTGTGTGCTCTTTTTTCGTGCTTTTTTCGAATAAATAAGATAAAATAGCCTAGAATAAATGATTATAGAATAGAAAAGAGAAAGATATGAAAATTCGTGGTTTTGAATTGGTTTCGAGTTTTACAGATGAAAATTTGTTACCTAAGCGTGAGACAGCCCATGCAGCTGGTTATGATTTAAAGGTTGCAGAACGTACGGTGATTGCGCCAGGAGAGATTGTCTTGGTTCCGACAGGTGTTAAGGCCTACATGCAGCCGACAGAAGTGCTCTATCTTTATGACCGTTCATCAAATCCTCGTAAGAAGGGCTTAGTCTTGATTAACTCGGTTGGGGTCATTGATGGGGATTATTATGGAAATCCTGGGAATGAAGGGCATATTTTTGCGCAGATGAAGAATATCACAGACCAAGAGGTTGTTCTTGAAGTTGGGGAACGTGTGGTTCAGGCTGTCTTTGCACCATTTTTGATTGCAGATGGGGATGAGGCAGATGGCGTGCGAACTGGTGGATTTGGATCGACAGGGCATTAAGATGAAGATTGTCTTTGTACGTCATGGGGAGCCAGATTACCGTGAGTTAGAGGAACGTTCTTATACAGGTTTTGGGATGGATTTAGCACCTTTATCTGAGAAAGGACGGCAACAAGTTCAGGAACTTTGCCAAAATCCCTTGCTACAATCAGCTGATTTGCTAGTAACTTCAGCAGTGACAAGAGCTTTAGAAACTGCATCTTATGTGGTTCGTGCTACTTGCCTTCCTTTGAGGGTGGAGCCTTTGTTACACGAATGGCAGGTTTACGAAAGTGGCATAGAGAATTTTGAAAAAGCACGTACTCTGTTTTTAGAAAACAAGGGGGAGTTGCTTCCTAATAGTCCTATTCAGTATGAGACAGCTGAAGAGATGAAGGCGCGTTTTTTGGAAACTATGATAAAGTACCGAGACTACCAGACAGTTCTAGTGGTAGCTCATCGAATGCTCATGCGTCAGTTTGTGCCAAATGAGAAGATTGATTTTTGCCAAGTGATTGAGTGTGAGATAGAGATTTAGAAAGAGGTTTATCATCGCAAAGAAAAAAGCGACATTTGTGTGTCAAAATTGTGAATATAATTCACCTAAGTATCTAGGGCGTTGTCCTAACTGTGGGTCTTGGTCTTCTTTTGTAGAAGAGGTTGAGGTTGCCGAGGTCAAGAATGCACGAGTGTCCTTGACAGGTGAAAAAACCAAGCCTATGAAACTGGCTGAGGTGACTTCCATCAATGTCAATCGAACCAAGACAGAGATGGAGGAATTCAACCGTGTGCTTGGTGGAGGTGTGGTACCGGGGAGTCTCGTTCTTATCGGTGGAGATCCAGGAATCGGGAAATCAACCCTTCTCCTACAAGTTTCAACGCAGCTGTCTCAAGTGGGTACGGTTCTCTATGTCAGTGGGGAGGAGTCTGCCCAGCAGATTAAGTTACGGGCAGAGCGCTTGGGAGATATTGATAGTGAGTTTTATCTCTATGCAGAGACCAATATGCAGAGTGTTCGCGCAGAAGTAGAAAGAATTCAGCCAGACTTCCTCATTGTTGACTCTATCCAGACGATTATGTCTCCTGAGATTTCAGGGGTGCAAGGGTCTGTGTCTCAGGTGCGTGAGGTGACCGCTGAGCTTATGCAGCTGGCTAAGACCAATAACATTGCCATCTTTATCGTAGGGCATGTGACCAAGGAAGGGACCTTGGCTGGTCCGCGTATGCTGGAGCATATGGTAGATACAGTGCTTTACTTTGAAGGGGAACGTCACCATACCTTTCGTATCTTGAGAGCAGTCAAAAACCGTTTTGGTTCCACTAATGAGATTGGCATATTTGAGATGCAGTCGGGCGGATTGGTTGAGGTGCTCAATCCGAGTCAAGTTTTCCTAGAGGAGCGTTTGGATGGGGCTACTGGCTCGTCAATCGTTGTGACCATGGAAGGGACCCGTCCGATTTTGGCGGAGGTTCAGGCTTTGGTAACACCAACCATGTTTGGAAATGCTAAACGCACGACGACAGGACTTGATTTCAATCGTGCAAGTCTGATTATGGCTGTTTTGGAAAAACGAGCAGGGCTTCTCTTGCAAAATCAGGATGCCTATCTCAAATCTGCTGGTGGCGTGAAATTGGATGAGCCTGCCATTGACTTAGCCGTTGCAGTGGCTATTGCCTCTAGTTACAAGGACAAGCCAACCAATCCTCAGGAATGTTTTGTGGGAGAATTGGGCTTGACTGGAGAGATTCGGCGCGTGAATCGTATCGAACAACGCATCAATGAAGCGGCAAAATTAGGCTTTACCAAGATTTATGTACCCAAGAATTCCTTGACAGGAATCACTCCACCCAAGGAAATTGAAGTCATTGGTGTGACAACGATTCAAGAAGTTTTGAAAAAGGTCTTTGCATAATCCGTGACAAATCCTCTTAAAAATGATAAGATAGGAGAAATATTTGATTATCAAATTTTTGAGGAGGGAATCGTGTCGTATTTTGAACAGTTTATGCAAGCCAATCAGGCTTATGTTGCTCTACATGGGCAGTTAAATCTGCCACTTAAACCCAAAACCAGAGTAGCTATCGTGACCTGTATGGACTCACGTCTACACGTTGCGCAAGCTCTAGGTTTGGCCCTTGGGGATGCCCATATCTTGCGGAATGCGGGTGGTCGAGTAACTGAGGACATGATTCGTTCACTGGTGATTTCCCAGCAACAAATGGGCACAAGAGAAATTGTGGTGCTTCACCATACAGACTGTGGAGCTCAAACCTTTCAAAATGAAAGTTTTCATGAACATTTGAAACACGAGCTCGGAGTCGATGTGTCTGATCAAGACTTTTTACCATTTCAGGATGTTGAAGAGAGCGTGAGAGAGGATATGCAATTGCTTCGAGAATCTCCACTGATTCCTGATGATGTGGTTATTTCAGGTGCTGTCTATGATGTGGATACAGGAAGTATGAGAGAAGTATACTAACTTTGTCTCGAAAAAATTTCATCCTAGCATAAAATCGATTGTTAAAATGTAGGATTTTTAGTTTTAATATAGCTAATATAAAATAGCAAAAAACAAGGGTATAAATGTTTACTCTTGTTTTATTTTTGATTGAAAAATAAAGGAAAAAGCGCTACAATGGTAGATGGAAAATGTTGTGTAAAAACAAGTGATACATAAATACCGGAGGAAATCATGTCTTTTTCTGATTTAAAGCTGTTTGCCCTTTCTTCAAATAGAGAATTGGCAGAGCGTGTGGCGCAAGAAATTGGGATAGAGTTGGGGAAATCGACTGTTCGCCAATTTTCAGATGGAGAGATTCAGGTCAACATTGAAGAATCAATCCGTGGAAAACACGTCTTTATCCTACAATCAACTAGTTCACCTGTAAATGATAATTTACTTGAAATTTTGATTATGGTGGACGCATTGAAGCGTGCTAGTGCAGAATCTGTCAATGTTGTTATGCCCTACTATGGCTATGCACGTCAGGATAGAAAAGCGCGCGCGCGTGAGCCAATCACTGCAAAACTCGTTGCAAACATGCTAGAAGTGGCTGGGGTAGATCGTTTGTTGACGATTGATTTGCACGCTGCACAGATTCAGGGATTCTTTGATATTCCCGTAGATCACTTGATGGGTGCTCCATTGATTGCGGACTATTTTGAACGTCGTGGCATGGTTGGCTCTGACTACGTGGTTGTCAGCCCAGACCATGGTGGGGTGACTCGTGCTCGTAAATTGGCAGAGTTTTTGAAAACTCCGATTGCGATTATTGACAAACGCCGTAGTGTAGACAAGATGAATACCAGTGAAGTGATGAACATCATTGGTAAGGTAGAAGGTAAGACTTGTATCTTGATTGACGATATGATCGATACAGCTGGAACTATTTGTCATGCGGCGGATGCTCTTGCTGAAGCAGGTGCTGTTGAAGTTTACGCAAGCTGTACGCACCCAGTTCTTTCAGGGCCAGCTATGGACAATATCCAAAAATCAGCTATTAAGAAATTGGTTGTTCTGGATACTATCTACCTAGCAGAAGAGCGTTTGATTGATAAGATTGAACAAATTTCGATTGCTCATCTTCTTGGCGATGCCATTGTACGTATCCACGAAAAACGTCCTCTTTCTCCCCTATTTTGTATTGAGAAAAAGATTTAATCTTTCACTTGAAGTAGACAGAACTCCTAGCAGGCTTCTTTTCTTGCTAGGAGATTTTTATAGTCAAAATCTGCAAGCCTTTTCAAAATATGCTATACTGAGAAAAAAGGAGGATTTCTATGAGCCAAGAATTTATCAATCCAAGTGATGGTGTGATCCGTCAGTATCTGGCGACCAGTAAAACGTTAGCGGTAGTGGGTTTGTCTGACCGTGAGGAAACAACTAGCAATCGAGTAACCAAGGAAATGCAGGCTCGAGGCTATAAAATCATTCCAGTTAATCCCAAGGCTGCAGGTGGGGAAATCTTGGGAGAAAAGGCTTATGCGAGTCTAGCTGAGATTCCTTTTCCTGTGGATATTGTCAATGTATACCGACGGAGCGAGTTTTTGCCAGATGTGGCGCGTGATTTTCTCAAAGCTGATGCCAAGATTTTCTGGGCGCAATTAGGACTTGAAAATCTAGAAGCGGAAGAAATCCTGCGTGCTGGAGGATGCGATGACATTGTGATGAATCGATGTATTAAGAGAGAACATACTCGCTTAATTCTTGAGCAATAAAAAGGTAGCCATGGGCTACCTTTTTATATTATAAAGTACCAATCAATGCTTGCATGCCAAGACTGGTGAGGATGATGGCAATCCAGCAAAGGGCTCCGAGGACAATAGATTTGCCACTGGATTTAACCATGGCAATCAGATTGGTTTTGAGACCGATGGCACTCATGGCCATGATAATGAGGAATTTGGAGAGTTGTTTGAGAGGGGTGAAGAAGCTACTAGACACGCCGAGAGAGGTGAGAAGAGTCGTTAAGAGAGAGGCTAGGATGAAATAAAGGATAAAAAGTGGGAAGACTTTTTTAAGTTGGAAATCTTGGCTGTTTTTTTGTTGGCGGCTTTGCCAGTAGGAGAGAAAGAGCGTGATGGGGATGATTGCTAAGGTGCGCGTGAGTTTCACAATAGTTGCAGACTCAAGGGTATTGGTCTGGTAAAGACTGTCCCAGGAACTGGCGGTAGCCGTCACAGAAGAAGTATCATTGACTGCAGTTCCTGCAAAGAGGGCGAAGCCATCATTGGATAGGTGAAGCCAGGTTCCTAGGGTTGGAAAGATGAGCGCAGCCAAGATATTGAAGAAAAAGATAACGGAAATGGCTTGGGCAACCTCCTTTTCTTTGGCATGGATAACGGGTGCTGTAGCAGCAATGGCAGAGCCACCACAGATAGAAGATCCCACTCCAACCAAGATAGCCAGTTTTGTATCCAGTGCAAAGAAGCGCTGGAAGAGGTAGGCAATAATCAGGGCTATTGAAATGGTGGAGAGGATAACAGGGAGTGAAGATTGCCCAACTGCGAAGACTTGCGAGATATTGAGACCAAAACCAAGCAAGACAACGGCATATTGGAGTAATTTTTTAGAACTAAAGGTCAATCCAGCATCCAGTTGTTTATAGGATGAGAGAAAGGGATTTAGGAGCATTCCTATGAAAATGGCAAAAACGGGTGCGCCAATGACAGGAAAGAATCCTCCTAAGTACCAAGATACGATAGAAATGAGAAGGCAGGCAAAGATGCCTGCTCCATTTTTTGATAAAAATGACATATAAACCTCCGAAAATAAGCATTTATTATTATACTCCTGTCGAGAAGAAAAGTAAAACAGAAAGTGAAAAATGCAGGTTTCAGATGGATTTTGCGGTCAGGGAGCTTTTGTAGTATAATAGTACTATGTTCTGTAAGCAAGGGGGATATCTATGGACTTAACCAAGAGCTTTAATAAACAGTTAGACAAGATTCAAGTTTCCTTGATTCGCCAGTTTGACCAGGCTATTTCGGAGATTCCTGGGGTCTTGCGTTTGACCTTGGGGGAACCTGATTTTACAACGCCAGATCATGTCAAGGAGGCAGCCAAGCGAGCCATTGACCAGAACCAGTCCTACTATACAGGGATGAGCGGTTTACTGACCTTGCGCCAGTCTGCTAGCGACTTTGTAAAAGAAAAATACCAGCTAGATTATAATCCTGAAAATGAAATTTTGGTTACAATTGGGGCGACAGAGGCTTTATCTGCTACTTTGACGGCTATTTTGGAAGAGGGGGACAAGGTGCTCTTGCCAGCTCCTGCCTATCCAGGATATGAGCCGATTGTCAATCTAGTTGGGGCAGAGATTGTCGAGATTGATACAACTGAAAATGGTTTTGTCTTGACTCCTGAGATGTTGGAAAAGGCCATTTTGGAACAAGGGGATAAGCTCAAAGCAGTTATTCTTAATTATCCAGCTAATCCGACAGGAATTACCTATAGTCGGGAGCAGTTGGAAGCCTTGGCAGACGTTTTAGGCAAGTATGAGATTTTTGTTGTCTGTGATGAGGTTTACTCAGAATTAACCTATACAGGCGAAGCCCATGTATCTCTGGGAACTATGCTGAGAGATCAAGCTATTATCATCAATGGCTTATCTAAGTCCCATGCCATGACTGGTTGGCGTTTAGGCTTTATCTTTGCTCCTGCAGCTTTCACAGCTCAGTTAATCAAGAGTCACCAATATTTGGTTACTGCTGCAAATACCATGGCCCAACATGCTGCAGTAGAAGCCTTGACCGCTGGTAAAAACGATGCGGAACCTATGAAAAAGGAATACATCCAGCGTCGAGATTATATCATCGAAAAGATGACTGCTCTTGGTTTTGATATTATCAAACCGGACGGTGCCTTCTATATCTTTGCTAAGATTCCAGCGGGCTACAATCAAGATTCCTTTGCTTTTCTGAAGGATTTTGCCTATAAGAAGGCCGTTGCCTTTATCCCTGGTGCAGCCTTTGGACGTTACGGAGAAGGCTATGTGCGTCTGTCTTATGCAGCCAGCATGGAAACGATCAGAGAGGCCATGAAACGACTTGAGGAGTACATGAGAGAAGCATGATTCAGTCTATCACGAGTCAAGGCTTGGTGCTCTACAATCGAAACTTTCGTGAGGATGACAAGCTAGTCAAAATTTTTACCGAGCAGGCGGGCAAGCGCATGTTCTTCGTTAAACACGCTGGCCAGTCCAAACTAGCTCCGGTTATTCAGCCCTTGGTGTTGGCACGATTTCTCTTGCGCATCAATGATGATGGGCTTAGCTACATCGAGGACTACCATGAGGTGATGACCTTTCCAAAGATTAATAGTGATCTCTTTGTTATGGCCTATGCTACCTATGTGGCTGCTCTTGCAGATGCTAGTTTGCAGGATAATCAGCAGGATGCTCCCTTGTTTGCTTTCTTGAGGAAGACTCTGGAGTTGATGGAAGCAGGGATAGATTATCAGGTTTTAACCAATATTTTTGAAATTCAAATCTTGACTCGATTTGGAATCAGCCTTAATTTTAATGAGTGTGTCTTTTGCCATCGGGTCGGTCAGGCCTTTGACTTTTCTTTCAAATATGGAGCCTGCCTCTGCCCAGAGCATTATCATGAAGATGAGAGACGTTGTCATCTAAATCCCAATATCCCTTATCTGCTCAATCAATTTCAAGCCATTGATTTTGAAACCTTGGAGACCATTTCGCTTAAGGCCGAAATCAAGCAAGAGCTACGCCAATTTATGGATCAACTCTACGAAGAGTATGTTGGGATTCACCTAAAATCAAAGAAATTTATTGATTCCCTAGCAGACTGGGGACAATTACTAAAAGAGGAAGACAAATGAAAAAAATTGCAGTAGATGCTATGGGGGGCGATTACGCACCTCAAGCCATCGTTGAGGGTGTCAACCAAGCCCTTGCTGACTTTTCAGATATTGAGATTCAACTCTACGGAGATGAAAGCAAGATCAAGCAATATCTAACGGCGACAGAGCGTGTCAGCGTTATTCATACGGATGAGAAAATCAACTCAGACGATGAGCCGACAAAAGCTATCCGTAAGAAGAAAAATGCCAGCATGGTATTGGCAGCTAAGGCTGTTAAAGAGGGAGAAGCAGACGCTGTCCTCTCTGCTGGTAACACAGGTGCCTTGTTGGCTGCAGGATTCTTCATTGTGGGTCGTATCAAAAATATCGATCGTCCAGGACTCATGTCTACCTTGCCGACCATTGATGGAAAAGGGTTTGATATGCTAGACCTTGGAGCCAATGCGGAAAATACAGCCCATCATCTGCACCAATACGCTGTTTTGGGTTCCTTCTATGCGAAAAATGTTCGTGGGATTTCGAAACCACGTGTTGGTTTGCTCAACAATGGAACAGAAAGCAGCAAGGGAGATCCGCTTCGTAAGGAAACATACGACTTGCTAGTAGCTGATCAAAGTTTGAACTTTGTCGGAAACGTGGAAGCGCGTGATCTGATGAATGGCGTTGCGGATGTTGTCGTAACAGATGGTTTCACGGGAAACGCTGTTCTCAAATCCATTGAAGGTACAGCTTTGGGAATCATGGGCTTACTTAAAAATGCTATTACGGGTGGTGGCCTTCGAGCGAAGCTAGGTGCTCTACTTCTTAAGGATAGTCTTAGGGGGTTGAAGACACAGCTCAATTATTCAGATGTTGGAGGGGCAGTTTTGTTTGGTGTTAAGGCGCCAGTTGTAAAAACTCATGGCTCAAGTGATGCCAAGGCTGTGTACAGTACGATTCGTCAGATTCGTACCATGCTAGAAACAGACGTAGTTGCTCAAACTGCGCGTGAATTTTCAGGAGAATAAAAAAAGATGACAGAAAAAGAAATTTTTGACCGTATTGTAACCATTATCCAAGAGCGACAGGGAGAAGACTTTGCCGTAACAGAGGCCTTAAGTTTGAAAGACGATCTAGATGCGGACTCAGTGGATTTGATGGAGTTTGTCTTGACACTAGAAGATGAATTTGGTATCGAAATCACTGATGAGGAAATCGACCAACTTCAAAGTGTAGCGGATGTAGTAGCGATTATTAAAGATAAAAAATAGGAAAAAGCAACATGCAAGTCATGTTGTTTTTTTATTTGCAGAAAAAGGGAAACTTTTAGTAGAAATTGCGAATAAAGAGATGAGAAAGAAAAAGGAGGAACGTTTATGTATGTGACCGGTTTTTATCCGTGGTTCATTAAGTGGTTTTTAAAATAAAAATGAATGAATTGTTCGTTTTCTAATTGTTTTTCGAATAAATAGGTAAGGAAAAAGGAAGGAGAGAAGAAAATGATTTCAGTAATTTACCCAATCTGGTTTTTAAAATGGTTTAAAGCCTAGAAACCGTAAACTAAAAATAAAGGAGAAAACAAATGACAAACTTTGACAACATGGAACAGAACTTTGTAGCTCTTACGGAAGAAGAGTTGACGGATGTGAATGGGGGGTCGGTTACCGCTGTAGTTGTAGGAGGTGTCTTACTAATTGGTGGTATTGCTTGGGGCTATTTTATGTAATAATAAGGAGAGAAAAAATGAATTTAAATAAATGGACAGAATTGACAGAAGAAGAATTGATGAATACAGAAGGTGGCTTAATTACCATAGCCACGATTGCTGGAGGAGTAGCAATTTTCCTTGGTGGTCGATTAATTGGTCAAGATTTAAAACGTAAATTTGGATAAAAGTAGACTTGTATGAAAAATCTAAAAAATGTAATGGGAGCAGTTCTAATTATTTTTGGAGTGCTTTGCATATTGGGAGATTTAAATGTAATCACCTTTAATGTTGAAAAATATTTCCAAACAGAATTAGTTGTTCCGATGCTTATTTTGATGATGAGTTACTTGGATTCAGCTAAAGACAAGGTTTAAAGAGAACTATTTTTAGTGTATGGCAACTGCTATTTTAGTTACTATTAATGAAATAAGAACTAATTTAGGAATAGTAGGGCTTTTGATTGGAGTAGCTATTGGATTAGCCAGCATTATTTAAAAAGGAGAGAGAAAAATGAAAGAAATGGATGAAAAATTTGATATCATGACAGAAGAAGATTTGGCTCTTACTGAAGGAGGCTTCATTGTCACTACTTCCACAGCAATAGCTTGGGGTGTATTAGGAGTAGCTTCTTATATGTATGGGCGTTATCTAGGAAGTAAACGTTAAGCTAAATATAGAAGGAAATTAACTATGAATCGTAACCTAAATCTCAATACATTGTTACCTAAGCTAGCCACTATACTACCTTTGTTAGGCATAGGTCTTAATCTTACGCTTCATCTAATTCGTACGGGTTCGCTAGTATCTTTTGATTGGCAATGGAGTTTAATAGGTTTGATTGCTGCAGGCTATTTTGGTATTTTTTGTAAGGATTTGAAGAAAAATAATCAAAACTATAAATGATGAATCTGAATGGAAAGGATTTTGTGCATGTAAATGGCGGAGTTTTTCCGCCTTGTTTTATCCAGAGACTTGTCCGATTCTGCTTAGTTTGTTTTATGGAGGATACAAGTACAAAACAACAGATAGTAAGATTGGGAATTGATGGAACATCAGATTGGAGTTTGAGATGAAAGTCGTTCAATTACTACAAAAAGCTTGGCCAGAGTTTATTGTATTGTCTAGCTCAATGGCTTATCTAATGATTAGAATCGTGGCTAATATAAACAAAATAAATCTACCTACGTAGTTTGAATATTTTGATATACCTACGATTTCATCATTCTTGATGACATTTATCTTACTTTATAGAAATATCATTTCAGAATAGTTTATTTCTGGGCATTCATTTTTTAACGGTTACTTTAAACAGGCAGAACTTTTGTTCTGATTTTTACATTTAAATGATAGTTTATTCTTTTGAAAGTGCGTTTTAGGTGCAAAAATGGTTTATTTAGGAATATTTTCCTGTTTTTATCCTTATTTGGTTAAAATAATCTTACAAAGTTTCTAAGAGATTATTAGAAAAAGGAGAAGGATATGAAATTTGGGAAAAGGCACTATCGTCCCCAGGTGGATCAGATGGATTGTGGCGTGGCTTCCTTGGCTATGGTCTTTGGTTACTACGGTAGTTATTACTCCTTGGCTTATCTACGAGAGTTAGCCAAGACGACCATGGATGGGACGACGGCTTTGGGTCTTGTAAAGGTGGCAGAGGAAATTGGTTTTGAAACGCGGGCTATCAAGGCGGATATGACGCTCTTTGACCTGCCAGATTTGACCTTTCCGTTTGTGGCTCATGTTCTCAAGGAAGGGAAATTGCTCCACTATTATGTGGTGACAGGTCAGGATAAGAAGGCAATCCATATCGCTGATCCAGATCCCAGTGTTAAGCTGACCAAGATTTCCCGTGAGCGATTTGCGCAAGAATGGACAGGAGTCAGTCTCTTTATGGCTCCGTCTCCAGACTATAAACCCCATAAGGAGAAAAAACAGGGGCTCCTATCTTTCTTGCCAATCTTGCTCAAACAGCGTGGCTTAATTACCAATATCGTCCTAGCGACACTCTTGGTAACCTTAATCAATATTGTGGGTTCCTACTACCTTCAGTCCATCATTGATAGTTACGTCCCAGACCAGATGCGCTCGACACTGGGTATTATCTCAATGGGACTAGTCATCGTCTATATCCTCCAGCAGATTTTGTCCTATGCGCAGGAATACCTCTTACTTGTTCTGGGGCAACGCCTGTCAATTGATGTGATTTTGTCCTACATCAAGCATGTTTTTCACCTGCCGATGTCCTTTTTTGCAACACGCAGGACAGGAGAGATTGTATCTCGTTTTACGGATGCTAACAGTATCATCGATGCGTTGGCGTCGACCATTCTGTCGATTTTCCTAGATGTGTCGACGATTTTGATTATCTCGCTTGTCTTGTTTTCACAAAATATGACGCTCTTCTTCATTAGTCTACTTGCGCTTCCCATCTATACAGTGATTATCTTTGCCTTTATGAAGCCGTTTGAAAAGATGAATCGTGATACCATGGAAGCCAATGCGGTTCTGTCTTCTTCTATCATCGAGGACATCAACGGTATTGAGACCATTAAATCTTTGACTAGTGAAAGCTCACGCTATCAAAAGATTGACAAGGAATTTGTGGCTTATCTGAAAAAATCCTTTACCTACAGTCGGGCAGAAAGCCAGCAAAAGGCACTGAAAAAAGTTGCTCAGCTCCTGCTAAATGTTGCCGTTCTCTGGCTGGGAGCCATTCTCGTCATGGATGGGAAAATGAGTTTGGGCCAGCTGATTACCTATAACACCCTGCTTGTTTACTTTACCAATCCTTTGGAAAATATCATCAACCTACAAACCAAACTTCAGACAGCGCAGGTTGCCAATAATCGCTTAAATGAGGTTTATCTAGTAGCTTCGGAGTTTGAGGAGAAGAAAACGGTAGAAGATTTGAGCATGATGAAGGGAGATATGACCTTTAAGCAGGTTCACTATAAGTATGGCTATGGTCGTGACGTCTTGTCAGATATCAATTTGACCATTCCGCAAGGGTCTAAGATGGCTTTCGTGGGGATTTCAGGTTCGGGTAAGACCACCTTGGCCAAGATGATGGTTAATTTCTACAACCCTAGTCAGGGAGAGATTAGTCTGGGTGGTGTCAATCTCAATCAGATTGATAAAAAAGCCCTGCGCCAGTACATCAACTATCTGCCTCAACAGCCCTATGTCTTTAACGGAACGATTTTGGAGAATCTTCTCCTTGGAGTCAAGGAAGGGACGACACAGGAAGATATCTTACGAGCAGTTGAATTGGCCGAGATTCGGGAGGATATTGAGCGTATGCCCCTGAATTACCAGACAGAATTAACTTCGGATGGGGCTGGAATTTCTGGTGGGCAACGGCAGAGAATCGCTCTGGCGCGTGCTCTCTTGACAGATGCACCTGTCTTGATCTTGGACGAGGCGACTAGCAGTTTGGATATTTTGACAGAGAAGCGGATTGTGGATAATCTCATGGCTTTAGACAAGACCTTGATTTTCATCGCCCACCGTTTGACCATTGCTGAGCGGACAGAGAAGGTTGTTGTTTTGAATCAGGGCAAGATTGTCGAAGAAGGCACCCATGCAGACTTGCTTGCGCAGGATGGCTTTTATGCCCATTTGGTGAATAGTTAGAAAGAGGAGAAGATGAAACCAGAATTTTTAGAAAGTGCGGAGTTTTATAATCGTCGTTACCATAATTTTTCCAGTCGGGTGATTTTACCTATGTCACTTCTGCTCGTGTTTTTACTGGGATTTGCAGTTTTTGCAGAGAAGGAGATTAGTTTGTCTACCAGGGCGACTGTCGAACCTAGTCGGATCATTGCTAATATCCAGTCGACTAGCAATCAACGCATTGTGGCCAACTATCTGGAAGAAAACAAGTTGGTCAAGCAAGGGGACCTACTCGTTCAGTACCAGCAAGGGGCAGAGGCTGTCCAGGTTGAAGCATATGCCAGTCAATTGGAGATGCTAAAGGATCAAAAAAAGCAGTTGGGGTATTTGCAATCCAGTTTGAAAGAGGGGAGTGATCAATTTCCAGAGGCAGATAAGTTTGGTTACCAGGAGATGTTTCGAGATTATCTCAGCCAAGCGAATGGTCTAAGAAGTAATGTTTCTCAACAAAATGCCAGCATTTCCTCTCAAAATGCAGCCGCAAGTCAGAGTCAGGCCGAGATTGGCAATCTTATCAGCCAAACAGAGGATAAAATTCGAGACTACAAAACAGCCAAGTCAGCGATTGAAAAAGGAGATCAACTGGATAGTCAAAATGCCGCCTACTCATTTTATCAGACCTATAAAAACCAAGCTGGAGATGATTCGCAAGTTAAATCACAAGTTATTGCACAGGTGGATGCACAAATTGCCCAGCTAGAGTCTAGTTTGGCTACCTATCGTGTACAGTATGCGGGTTCTGGAGCTCAACAAGCCCACGCAACGGGACTAGATAGTCAACTGGAATCGCTCAAATCTCAGCACCTAGTCAAAGTCGGTCAGGAATTAACCCTTTTGGATCAGAAAATTTTGGAGGCGGAATCGGGTAAGAAGGTACAGGGAGGTCTCCTAGATAAGGGGAAGATTACAGCAAGTGAGGATGGGGTGCTTCACCTCAATCCTGAGACTAGTGAATCTACGATGGTCGCAGAAGGAACCCTGCTAGCCCAACTCTACCCATCCTTGAAAAAAGAAGGAAAAACCAAACTCACAGCCTATCTCAGTTCAAAAGATGTTGCTAGAGTCAAGATTGGGGACTCTGTCCGTTATACTACGATTAACGATGCCAAGAATCAAATTTTCCTGGATTCCACGATTACAAGTATTGATGCGACAGCTACAAAAACTGAAAAAGGGAATTTCTTTAAAATTGAGGCGGAGACTAATTTAACTTCGGAACAGGCTGAAAAACTTCGTTATGGTTTAGAAGGTCGCCTGCAGATGATTACGGGAAAGAAAAGCTATCTCCGTTATTTTTGGGATCAATTTTTAAATAAAGGGTAATATTCGTGTTTTTCAGAGGATAAATGATTTTTAAACTGTAAGAAGAGCTTATCTTGCAGTTTTTCTTTACGCTTGAAACAGGAAAACGTTATTTATTCGTAAAAAATCTTGAATTTTTCATGCTTTTGTGGTAGAATGTGCTCAAGTAAAACGAAAGGCGAACTTTAAAATGTCAAAACAACTGATCTATTCGGGAAAAGCCAAGGATATCTATACAACTGAGGATGAAAATCTCATTATTTCAACTTACAAGGACCAGGCAACTGCCTTCAACGGTGTCAAGAAGGAGCAGATTGCGGGCAAGGGAGTGTTAAATAATCAGATTTCATCTTTTATTTTTGAGAAATTAAATGCGGCTGGTGTAGCGACTCACTTTGTGGAGAAAATTTCGGATACGGAACAACTCAATAAAAAGGTGGAGATTATTCCTTTGGAAGTTGTGCTCCGCAACTACACGGCTGGTTCCTTTTCAAAACGTTTTGGCGTAGAAGAAGGTATTGCATTTGAGACTCCAATTGTCGAATTTTACTATAAAAATGATGATTTGGATGATCCCTTTATCAATGATGAGCATGTGAAATTCCTAAAAATTGCGGATGACCAGCAGATTGCTTACTTGAAAGAAGAAACCCGTCGTATCAATGAGCTCTTGAAGGATTGGTTTGCTGAGATTGGTCTCAAATTGATTGACTTTAAGCTAGAGTTTGGTTTTGACAAGGATGGCAAGATTATCTTGGCAGACGAGTTTTCACCAGATAACTGCCGTTTGTGGGATGCAGATGGCAACCACATGGACAAGGATGTTTTCCGCCGTGGCTTGGGTGAATTGACGGATGTTTACGAGATTGTCTGGGAGAAATTGCAGGCTTTGAAATAAGCTGTTAGAAACGGAAAACCTTCGTCTTTCAGATGTAAGGACTCAGGCTGTAAAGGTCCCCTGGACCTTTTCACTCCGTCGGGGGCTAGGTAAATTAACCAGCGTCTACGAGATTGTCTGGGAAAAGTTGCAAGGTTTAAAATAGCACCTTCAAGGTCATTTGGGAACATTGCAAGAGCTGAAATAAAGGAATAAGAATTGATGAATAAACGTATTTTTGTTGAAAAAAAGGCTGATTTTCAAGTCAAGTCAGAGAGTTTGGTAAGGGAGCTCCAGCACAACTTGGGACTGTCAACTTTGAAAAGTATTCGCATTGTGCAGGTTTATGATGTCTTTGATTTGGCAGAGGACTTGTTTGCACCTGCGGAAAAACACATCTTCTCTGAGCAAGTGACTGATACTGTTTTGGATGAAGCTGGAGTTCAAGCTGATCTTGAGAAATATGCTTTCTTTGCGATTGAAAGTTTGCCGGGTCAATTTGACCAACGTGCCACATCTTCACAGGAAGCCTTGCTTTTGCTGGGAAGTTCGAGTGACGTGACGGTCAACACAGCACAATTGTACTTGGTTAATAACGATATTGATGCGACTGAGTTGGAAGCGGTCAAGAACTACTTGCTCAATCCAGTGGATTCACGTTTCAAGGATATCACAACAGGGATTGCCAAGCAGGAATTTTCAGAGTCAGACAAGACCATTCCGAAATTGACTTTCTTTGAAAGCTATACAGCAGAAGACTTTGCGCGCTACAAGGCTGAACAAGGAATGGCTATGGAAGTGGATGATTTGCTCTTTATCCAAGATTATTTCAAGTCAATCGGGCGCGTGCCGACGGAAACAGAGCTCAAGGTCTTGGACACTTACTGGTCTGACCACTGCCGTCACACGACTTTTGAGACAGAGTTGAAAAATATCGACTTCTCAGCTTCTAAATTCCAAAAACAATTGCAGGCGACCTATGATAAATATATCGCTATGCGCGAGGAATTAGGTCGTTCTGAAAAACCACAAACCTTGATGGATATGGCGACTATTTTTGGTCGTTATGAGCGTGCTAATGGTCGTTTGGACGACATGGAAGTGTCAGACGAAATCAATGCCTGCTCGGTTGAAATCGAAGTGGACGTTGATGGTGTCAAGGAACCTTGGCTCCTCATGTTCAAGAACGAAACTCACAACCACCCAACGGAGATTGAGCCATTTGGTGGGGCTGCTACTTGTATCGGTGGAGCCATTCGTGACCCGCTGTCAGGGCGTTCCTACGTTTACCAAGCCATGCGTATCTCAGGCGCGGGCGACATTACAGCGCCGATTTCAGAAACGCGCGCTGGGAAATTGCCACAACAAGTCATTTCGAAGACAGCGGCTCATGGGTATTCTTCGTATGGGAACCAAATTGGTCTGGCGACGACTTACGTTCGTGAGTACTTCCACCCAGGTTTTGTAGCCAAACGCATGGAGCTTGGTGCCGTTGTCGGTGCTGCTCCTAAGGGTAATGTTGTTCGTGAAAAACCGGAAGCGGGCGATGTGATTATTCTACTCGGTGGGAAGACTGGACGTGATGGTGTCGGTGGTGCGACAGGATCTTCTAAGGTTCAAACAGTTGAGTCTGTAGAGACTGCTGGAGCTGAGGTTCAAAAAGGGAATGCCATCGAAGAACGCAAGATTCAGCGTCTCTTCCGTAATGGCGATGTCACTCGTCTCATCAAGAAATCCAACGACTTTGGAGCAGGTGGTGTCTGTGTGGCTATCGGTGAATTGGCAGATGGTCTTGAAATTGACCTTAACAAGGTTCCTCTTAAATACCAAGGTTTGAACGGTACAGAAATTGCCATTTCTGAATCTCAAGAACGGATGGCAGTTGTGGTGCGTCCTCAAGACGTAGCTGCCTTCGTTGCGGAATGTAATAAAGAAAATATTGATGCTGTTGTTGTGGCAACAGTGACTGAAAAACCAAATCTTGTCATGCACTGGAATGGTGAAACGATTGTCGACTTGGAACGCCGTTTCCTTGATACAAACGGTGTGCGTGTAGTCGTTGATGCCAAGGTTGTGGACAAGGATGTCAAACTCCCAGAAGAACGCACAACAAGTGCTGACACCCTTGAAGCAGATACCCTTGCGGTTCTGTCTGATCTCAACCATGCGAGTCAAAAAGGTTTACAAACTATCTTTGACTGCTCGGTCGGTCGTTCAACGGTCAATCACCCACTTGGTGGTCGCTACCAACTCACACCAACTGAGGCATCTGTGCAGAAATTGCCAGTTCAACACGGTGTGACTCACACTGCGTCTGTCATGGCGCAAGGATTCAATCCATACGTGGCAGAATGGTCTCCATATCATGGCGCTGTCTATGCGGTTATCGAAGCGACTGCTCGTCTGGTTGCTGCTGGTGCAAACTGGTCTAAGGCTCGCTTCTCTTACCAAGAGTATTTCGAGCGGATGGACAAACAAGCTGAGCGTTTCGGTCAGCCAGTAGCAGCTCTCCTAGGCTCTATCGAAGCACAAATCCAACTTGGCTTGCCATCTATCGGTGGTAAGGACTCTATGTCTGGTACTTTTGAAGAATTGACTGTACCGCCAACCTTGGTTGCCTTTGGGGTGACGACGGCAGATAGCCGTAAGGTCCTCTCTCCTGAGTTCAAGACTGCTGGTGAAAACATCTACTACATCCCAGGTCAAGCTCTAGCACAAGAGATTGACTTTGATCTTATCAAGTCTAATTTTGCTCAATTTGAAGCCATCCAAGCTGGACACAAAGTAACATCTGCATCAGCTGTTAAATATGGCGGTGTCCTTGAAAGCTTGGCACTTGCTACCTTCGGAAATCATATCGGTGCAGAGGTGACCTTGCCTGAACTTGAAAGTTCTTTAACAGCTCAATTGGGCGGATTTGTCTTCACATCTCCTGAAGAGATTGCTGGAGTAGAGAAAATCGGTCAAACGAAAGCAGACTTTACACTCCTTGTCAACGGTGTGAAGTTAGATGGACACAAACTTGACAGTGCCTTCCAAGGAAAACTGGAAGAAGTTTACCCAACAGAATTTGCCCAATCTAAAGAATTGGACGAAGTACCAGCTGTCGCTTCTAACGCAGTCATCAAAGCCAAGGAAACTATTGAAAAACCGGTGGTTTACATCCCAGTCTTCCCAGGAACCAACTCAGAATATGACTCAGCTAAAGCCTTCGAAAAAGAAGGTGCAGAGGTTAACTTGGTGCCATTTGTGACCTTGAATGAAGAAGCTATTGTCAAGTCAGTTGAAACCATGGTTGACAATATAGGCAAGGCAAACATTCTCTTCTTTGCAGGCGGATTCTCCGCTGCGGATGAACCGGATGGGTCAGCTAAGTTTATTGTCAATATCCTTCTTAATGAAAAAGTGCGTGCAGCGATTGATAGCTTTATCGCTCGTGGTGGCTTGATTATCGGTATCTGTAATGGATTCCAAGCCCTCGTCAAATCAGGTCTTCTTCCATATGGTAACTTTGAAGATGCAAGTAGCACTAGTCCAACCCTCTTCTACAATGATTCCAACCAGCACGTAGCTAAGATGGTAGAAACGCGAATTGCCAATACCAACTCACCATGGTTGGCTGGTGTGCAAGTGGGCGATATCCACGCTATTCCGGTATCGCACGGTGAAGGGAAATTTGTCGTGACGGCTGAGGAATTTGCAGAGCTCCGTGACAATGGTCAAATCTTTAGCCAATACGTTGACTTTGAAGGCAGACCAAGCATGGATTCTAAGTACAATCCGAATGGTTCTGTAAATGCAATCGAAGGAATTACCAGCAAGAACGGCCAAATCATCGGTAAAATGGGACACTCAGAACGTTATGAAGGCGGTCTTTTCCAAAACATCCCAGGAAATAAAGACCAGCACCTGTTTGCGTCGGCGGTTAAATACTTTACTGGAAAATAAGACTTACAGATTTTCTAATAGATAGTATCAGTAATGTAAAAGTCATGTAAATTTAGCTCTTGGTGCTACACAAATAAAAATTAGGTATAAAAAATGACATACGAAGTAAAATCTCTTAATGAAGAATGTGGTGTTTTCGGTATCTGGGGGCATCCAGATGCTGCTAAATTGACCTATTTTGGTCTCCACAGTCTTCAGCACCGTGGTCAGGAGGGGGCAGGAATCCTCTCCAATGATCAGGGGCAATTGAAGCGTCATCGTGATATGGGGCTTTTATCAGAAGTATTCAGAAATCCAGCTAATTTGGATAAACTAACTGGAACGAGCGCGATTGGGCATGTGCGTTATGCGACTGCTGGCGAAGCTTCTGTTGACAACATCCAGCCCTTCCTCTTTCGCTTTCATGATATGCAGTTTGGACTTGCTCACAACGGAAACTTGACCAATGCCGAATCGCTCAAGAAAGAATTGGAACAAAGAGGAGCTATTTTCAGTTCAACTTCGGACTCGGAAATCTTGGCTCACCTCATTCGTCGGAGTCACAATCCCAACTTGATGGGCAAAATCAAAGAGGCGCTTAGCCTTGTCAAAGGTGGATTTGCTTATATCTTGCTATTTGAGGACAAGTTGATTGCGGCGCTTGATCCTAATGGTTTCCGTCCACTTTCTATTGGGAAAATGGCAAACGGAGCAGTAGTGGTTTCATCTGAAACCTGTGCCTTTGAAGTCATCGGTGCTGAGTGGATTCGTGATGTAAAACCAGGAGAGATTGTAATCGTGGATGACAATGGGATTCAGTATGATAGCTATACGAATGATACCCAGTTGGCGATCTGCTCTATGGAGTATATCTACTTTGCCCGTCCTGACTCCAATATCCATGGTGTCAACGTCCATACTGCACGGAAACGTATGGGAGCGCAACTAGCGCGTGAGTTCAAGTACGAAGCAGATATTGTGGTCGGTGTGCCAAATTCCTCACTCAGCGCAGCTATGGGATTTGCAGAAGAATCTGGTCTGCCAAATGAAATGGGCCTCATCAAGAACCAATACACGCAACGTACCTTTATCCAACCGACTCAAGAATTGCGGGAGCAAGGGGTGCGGATGAAACTCTCTGCTGTTTCGGGTGTTGTCAAAGGCAAACGTGTGGTGATGATTGATGACTCTATTGTACGTGGGACAACCTCTCGCCGTATCGTTCAGCTTTTGAAAGAAGCGGGGGCTTCTGAAGTTCACGTAGCCATTGGTAGTCCAGCGCTAGCTTATCCATGTTTTTACGGGATTGATATCCAGACGCGTCAGGAGCTGATTGCGGCCAATCATACGGTCGAAGAAACTCGCCAAATCATTGGTGCAGATAGCCTGACCTATCTTTCGATTGATGGCTTGATTAATTCTATTGGCATCGAAACAGATGCGCCAAACGGTGGTCTCTGTGTCGCTTACTTTGACGGCGACTACCCAACTCCTCTCTACGACTATGAGGAAGACTATCAAAGAAGTTTTGAAGAAAAGACCAGTTTTTACAAGTAGACGGATAAAGACTCTCCATGAAAGGAAAGGAAGAGAAGATGACAAATAAAAATGCTTATGCTCCACGTCTCGCTACTGACTAAAAGCTAAAGCATTTGTCAGTAGATGCTTTGCCCTATGGGACCAAAGCTAGAGCCCTGACTAGTATTTTTAGATAAAATAATTGTTTTATCTAAAAATACGTCGCAATCTTCTCAAAGAAAAGGAAAAATAAAATGGCAAATAAAAATGCGTACGCCCAGTCAGGTGTAGATGTTGAAGCGGGTTATGAAGTTGTTGAGCGGATCAAAAAGCACGTGGCTCGCACGGAGCGTGTGGGTGTTATGGGAGCTCTTGGTGGCTTTGGTGGCATGTTTGACCTTTCAAAAACAGGTGTCAAAGAGCCCGTCTTGATTTCAGGGACTGACGGTGTCGGGACCAAGCTCATGTTGGCCATCAAGTATGATAAGCATGATACGATTGGGCAAGACTGTGTGGCCATGTGTGTCAACGATATTATCGCTGCAGGTGCGGAGCCTCTTTACTTCCTCGACTATGTCGCAACTGGTAAAAATGAACCAGCTAAACTAGAACAAGTCGTTGCTGGTGTGGCAGAAGGCTGTGTGCAGGCAGGCGCAGCCCTCATCGGTGGGGAAACGGCTGAAATGCCTGGTATGTATGGCGAAGATGACTACGATCTGGCTGGTTTTGCAGTCGGTGTGGCTGAAAAATCTCAAATCATTGACGGTTCAAAAGTGGCAGAAGGTGATGTTCTTCTCGGACTTGCGTCAAGTGGGATTCACTCGAATGGTTACTCACTCGTGCGCCGTGTTTTTGCCGACTACACGGGTGAGGAAGTCTTGCCAGAATTGGAAGGCAAGAAACTCAAGGAGGTCCTTCTTGAGCCGACTCGTATCTATGTCAAGGCTGTCTTGCCACTCATCAAAGAAGGATTGGTCAACGGTATTGCCCACATCACAGGTGGGGGTTTTATTGAAAATGTTCCTCGTATGTTTGCGGCTGACCTAGCTGCGGAAATTGAAGAAGACAAGGTTCCAGTGCTTCCGATTTTCAAAGCTCTTGAAAAATACGGTAAAATCAAGCATGAAGAAATGTTTGAAATCTTCAATATGGGTGTGGGACTCATGCTGGCAGTTAGCCCTGAAAATGTAGATCGTGTCAAGGAATTACTGGATGAACCAGTCTATGAAATTGGTCGCATCGTCAAGAAAGAAAACGAAAGTGTCATCATCAAATGAAAAAAATAGCGGTTTTTGCCTCTGGTAACGGCTCAAATTTTCAGGTGATTGCTGAAGAATTTCCGGTGGAGTTTGTCTTTTCAGACCATCGAGACGCCTATGTGCTCGAGCGTGCAGACAAGCTCGGCGTTCTGTCCTATGCTTTTGAACTCAAGGAGTTTGAGAACAAGGCGGACTACGAAGCAGCTCTTGTCGAGCTCTTGGAAGAACACCAGATTGACTTGGTTTGTCTCGCAGGCTATATGAAAATCGTTGGGCCAACTTTGCTCGCTGCTTACGAGGGTCGGATCATTAACATTCATCCTGCCTACCTGCCCGAATTTCCAGGAGCTCATGGGATTGAGGACGCTTGGAATGCTGGTGTTGCTGAGAGTGGCGTCACCATTCACTGGGTGGACTCAGGTGTGGACACAGGCAAGGTCATCAAACAAGTCCGTGTTCCACGTCTAGCTGATGATACCATCGAAAGCTTTGAAGCTCGCATTCATGAGACTGAGTACAAGTTGTATCCAGAAGTATTGGATAGTTTGGGAGTGGAGAGAAAGGTTTCTTTAACGTGGGGAAAATAAGAACATATATAAGTAAACATGTATTTCAGACAGTCTTTGTGGTTACAGTGATATTGTTTATAATTGACTTGACGAATATACCAAGGAGTATTCCCATCTTGAGTAATATATCAGAAAGTTATGATTGGTTGGGATATTTTGGGGCTATTATTGGGGTTTATGCTACTGTAAAAATTTTTGAACTAACTTTATCAAATGATAGGAACAATCGTCAAAGAGACTTTGAAGCTAATCAAAAGACTATTATAAATGAACGAAGATTAAGTAATCTACCTTGGTTATCAATTAGAGTGCTAAAACCGTCTGATACTACGTTAAAAAAAGTAAGAGCATCTCATTTTCTCTATTTAGAAATTGAGAATGTAGGTCTGAACCACGCGATAGTAACACATAAGAAAGAGGATTATTCTCCAACTGAAGAGTTGTCGGAAGGCTATGGCGATGTTGTAGAAAATGTAGAGAGTTTTAAAATTATCAAGAAGGACTGTAAGAAAAAAATTATTTTTCCAATTACAGATTCTAGTACAACTAAATTTAGAATTTATTATATGGATATCTATAAAAATTATTATTATAATACTTATGAAATAAATCCTGAAAGGTTCGTACAGTCCCAATATAATTCTGCCTACTATCATCATGGTACTCTGCCAATAAAAAAAATATCTGAGTATGATTCAGATAGATTAAGTATGGTTTAAATGCTTATACTAAATGAAAGGAAATAACATGACTAAACGCGCCTTAATCAGCGTCTCAGATAAAGCGGGCATTGTTGAATTTGCCCAAGAACTCAAAAAACTTGGTTGGGATATCATCTCGACAGGTGGGACCAAGATTGCCCTTGACAATGCTGGGGTGGACACTATTGCCATCGACGATGTGACTGGCTTCCCAGAAATGATGGACGGTCGTGTCAAGACTCTCCACCCAAATATCCACGGAGGGCTTCTTGCTCGTCGTGACTTGGATAGCCACTTGGAAGCGGCTAAGGACAATAAGATTGAGCTCATCGATCTTGTAGTTGTCAATCTTTATCCTTTCAAGGAAACGATTCTCAAACCAGATGTGACGTACGCTGATGCGGTTGAAAACATCGATATCGGTGGGCCATCCATGCTTCGTTCAGCGGCTAAAAACCACGCTAGCGTGACAGTTGTGGTAGACCCTGCTGACTATGCTGTGGTTTTGGACGAATTGGCAGCCAATGGTGAAACGACTTACGAAACGCGTCAACGTTTGGCAGCCAAGGTTTTCCGCCACACTGCGGCTTATGATGCTTTGATTGCAGAATACTTCACAGCTCAAGTCGGAGAAAGCAAGCCTGAAAAGCTCACTTTGACCTATGACCTCAAGCAACCAATGCGTTATGGGGAAAACCCTCAACAAGATGCGGACTTCTACCAAAAAGCTTTGCCGACTGACTATTCGATTGCATCAGCTAAACAGCTCAACGGTAAGGAATTGTCCTTCAATAACATTCGTGACGCGGATGCGGCCATTCGTATTATTCGTGATTTCAAAGACCGTCCAACTGTTGTGGCTCTCAAACATATGAACCCATGTGGAATTGGTCAAGCTGATGACATCGAAACTGCTTGGGATTACGCTTATGAGTCTGACCCAGTGTCTATCTTTGGAGGAATTGTCGTTCTCAATCGTAAGGTGAATGCTGCGACAGCTGAGAAGATGCACAGAGTTTTCCTTGAAATCATCATCGCACCAAGCTATACGGATGAAGCGCTAGCCATTTTGACCAACAAAAAGAAAAACTTGCGTATACTTGCCTTGCCATTTGACGCTCAAGAGGCAAGCGAAGTGGAAGCAGAATACACAGGCGTGGTAGGTGGACTCCTCGTGCAAAACCAAGACGTGGTCAAGGAAAGCCCAGCTGACTGGCAAGTGGTGACTAAACGCCAGCCAACCGAGACAGAAGCGATAGCCCTTGAGTTCGCTTGGAAGGCTATCAAGTACGTCAAATCGAACGGTATTATCATCACCAACGACCACATGACACTTGGTGTTGGGCCAGGTCAAACCAATCGTGTGGCTTCAGTCCGCATCGCTATTGACCAAGCTAAAGACCGCCTTGACGGCGCTGTGCTTGCTTCAGATGCCTTCTTCCCATTTGCGGATAACGTGGAAGAAATCGCCAAAGCAGGTATTAAGGCCATCATCCAGCCAGGTGGCTCCGTCCGTGATCAAGAATCTATTGAAGCAGCGGATAAATATGGCTTGACCATGGTCTTCACAGGTGTGAGACATTTTAGACATTAAGAAGCAAAAGGGAAGAAAACAGTTTCTTTCCTTTTTTGGTTTAAAATGCTAAGTGAAACAAGATTAAAACGAACGTTTGTGATATAATATTAGTAAATAATTCGCAAAAGAGGTTGAGAGATGAAGCTGTTAGTTGTCGGTTCTGGTGGTCGTGAACATGCGATTGCTAAGAAATTGCTTGAATCAAAAGACGTTGAAAAAGTCTTTGTAGCTCCTGGAAATGATGGGATGACTCTAGATGGTCTGGAATTGGTGAATATCTCTATTTCCGAACATTCTAAGTTAATTGAGTTTGCAAAGGTCAACGATATTGCTTGGACCTTCATCGGGCCAGATGATGCCCTTGCTGCTGGGATTGTAGATGATTTTAACCAAGCTGGGCTCAAAGCTTTTGGTCCGACTAAGGCTGCAGCGGAGCTGGAGTGGTCCAAGGATTTTGCTAAGGAAATCATGGTCAAATACGACGTTCCGACAGCAGCTTATGGTACATTTTCAGATTTCGAGGAGGCTAAGGCTTATATCGAGGAGAAAGGCGCTCCAATCGTAGTTAAAGCGGATGGCTTGGCGCTTGGGAAGGGTGTCGTTGTTGCGGAGACGGTTGAGCAAGCAGTCGAAGCTGCTCATGAGATGCTTTTGGACAATAAATTTGGTGACTCAGGTGCGCGTGTGGTCATCGAGGAATTCCTTGATGGAGAAGAGTTCTCTCTCTTTGCCTTTGTCAATGGGGACAAGTTCTACATTATGCCAACGGCTCAGGACCATAAACGTGCCTATGACGGCGACAAGGGTCCTAATACTGGTGGGATGGGTGCCTATGCGCCAGTTCCTCACTTGCCACAGAGCGTGGTTGCCACAGCGGTTGACACTATTGTCAAGCCAGTCCTTGAAGGGATGATCAAAGAAGGTCGTTCGTATCTTGGTGTTCTTTACGCAGGGCTTATTTTGACTGCTGACGGTCCTAAAGTCATCGAGTTTAACGCTCGCTTCGGAGATCCAGAAACACAAATTATCTTGCCTCGTCTGACCTCCGATTTTGCACAAAATATCACGGATATTCTTGATGGCAAGGAGCCAGCCATCACTTGGACGGACGAGGGTGTGACACTGGGTGTTGTTGTAGCATCAAACGGCTATCCACTCGCTTATGAGAAAGGTGTCAAGCTTCCTACCAAGACAGAAGGCGGCATCATCACTTACTATGCCGGTGCTAAGTTTGCGGAAAATAGCAGAGCACTGCTGTCAAATGGCGGACGTGTCTATATGCTCGTCACCACAGCAGACACCGTCAAAGAAGCCCAAGATACGATCTACCAAGAACTCGCTCAACAAAAAACAGAAGGTCTCTTCTACCGAACAGATATCGGAAGCAAGGCTATAAAAGATTAACAGATACTAAATTTGTCAATGGCGAGCCAAAGCGAGCCAAAGTAAGATAATGGTCGCAGTGGTGAAAAGACCAGAACTATTACTGTTCTGGTCGGGGAAACTTTGAGACCTTAGGCTCAAAGTTTAGGAATGAAACCGAAGGTTTGCTTCCGTCCCCACCACCGAAGACCATTATTAAAAAAGAAGAAAAAGGAAAAATTATGACTAAACCAGTAATTTCCATTATCATGGGCTCAAAATCCGACTGGGCAACTATGCAAAAAACAGCAGAAGTTCTAGACCGCTTCGGTGTAGCTTACGAAAAGAAAGTTGTCTCTGCCCACCGTACTCCAGACCTCATGTTCAGACATGCGGAGGAAGCTCGTAGTCGCGGTATCAAGGTCATTATCGCAGGTGCAGGTGGCGCAGCCCATTTGCCAGGAATGGTCGCAGCCAAAACAACCCTTCCTGTCATCGGTGTACCCGTCAAATCGCGTGCCCTTAGTGGCGTGGACTCGCTCTACTCTATCGTGCAGATGCCGGGTGGCGTGCCTGTCGCAACTATGGCTATCGGTGAAGCTGGTGCGACAAATGCAGCCCTCTTTGCCCTCCGTCTCCTTTCAGTAGGGGATCAAGCTATCGCGACAGCATTGGCTGATTTCGCAGAAGAGCAAGGAAAAATCGCAGAGGAGTCGACAAATGAGCTCATCTAAAACAATCGGAATTATCGGTGGCGGTCAGCTGGGTCAGATGATGGCCATTTCTGCTATCTACATGGGCCACAAGGTTATCGCGCTGGATCCTGCGGCTGATTGCCCGGCCTCTCGCGTGGCGGAAATCATCGTGGCGCCTTATAACGATGTGGATGCCCTCCGTCAGTTGGCTGAGCGATGTGATGTCCTCACCTATGAGTTTGAAAATGTCGATGCTGACGGTTTGGATGCCGTTATCAAGGATGGACAACTCCCTCAAGGGACAGATCTCCTCCGCATTTCGCAAAATCGCATTTTTGAAAAGGACTTTCTCTCAAACAAGGCCCAAGTCACTGTGGCACCCTACAAGGTTGTGAACTCAAGCCAAGACTTGGCAGATATTGACCTTTCTAAAAATTATGTCCTCAAGACTGCGACTGGTGGCTATGATGGACATGGACAAAAGGTTATTCGCTCGGCAGAAGATTTGGAAGAAGCCTATGCGTTGGCTGATTCTGCAGACTGTGTCTTGGAAGAATTTGTCAACTTTGACCTTGAGATTTCTGTCATTGTGTCAGGGAATGGCAAGGAAGTTACGGTTTTTCCAGTTCAGGAAAATATTCACCGAAACAACATTCTTTCAAAAACCATTGTGCCTGCTCGCATTTCAGGAAGTCTAGCAGACAAAGCCAAAGCTATGGCAGTGCGAATTGCTGAACAACTGAACCTTTCTGGAACTCTTTGCGTGGAAATGTTTGCGACAGCTGACGACATTATCGTCAATGAAATTGCGCCACGCCCACATAACTCAGGGCACTACTCTATTGAAGCCTGCGATTTCTCTCAGTTTGATACCCATATTTTAGGTGTTCTGGGAGCACCATTGCCAGCTATCCAACTACATGCCCCAGCTGTCATGCTTAATGTTCTCGGCCAGCATGTCGAGGCTGCTGAAACATATGTGACAGAAAATCCAAGCGCCCACCTTCACATGTATGGTAAAATAGAAGCGAAGCACAACCGCAAGATGGGACATGTGACTTTGTTTAGTGATGTACCAGATGAGGTTGAGGAATTTGGGAAAGGGATTGATTGGTAAGTGAAGACTATGATTCAAATCATCGTGAATGATTTTGTTTAAAAGGATAAGACTGGAGCAGTCGTTGAAGTCTTGTATGCTAGTAGTGGTCACGAAAAAGTTCAAGAAAAATATCACGAACTGACTGCACAGTTTCCTAACGACTATCTGGCTATTTATGATTTACCACTGGATACCAACTTGAATGAACTTGGACATTATCCGTCTGTTGCGATAGATTGAACCTTTAAATAATAGAAAGTTGCAGTTTATGTTAAAGAAATTAACAGTTATAAAAAATCTAGGAACGTTTTCAAATTTTAAACCTAATAAAAGTCAGTCTGAGTGGGATGGAGATTTAAAAAAAAACAATATTATATTTGCCCATAATGGATCAGGCAAAACGACATTATCTTTGATTTTTCAATCATTAGCTGAAGGTAACAGTGATTTAGTAAGTAAAAAACATAGAATTACTTCAACTGATGACATAGAAATACGTTTTTTAGGAGAAGAAAAAAACTATAATTTCGTTAATGGTTCGTGGGACGAGATAGAATCTAATATTAAAGTCTTTAATAGTTTTTATTTTAGTGATAATGTATATGCTTTTAAATTTTCAAATGATGAGTTTAGTTTTCTTTTTAAAAGTAATGATGATATCAATCAAAAAAATCAAGAACTCACAAAACATTTAAAGAACATTTCAAGAATACGTAAGCAAATAAGGAGTAATCCATCTTGGATAAAAGAACAAATTCGCAAATTGAAAACAAATAAGGGAAAGCAACGTATAGAGAAAATTAATAGAAAGTTTGTGAGTGATAAACGTGAGGAGTTAGAGAAATTAACTAAGCGAACAAAAGAACTTTCTCCTATTGTAAAAGAATTTTACCAGAATATCTGTAGAGATTATTGTGATAAAGTAAATTATTATTTAAGACAGTTTACAGATTCTATTGTTATCAAAGATATTAAACCACTCTACAGTAAATCAGTTAGTTTACAAAGTATAATTTTCAATCTGGAAATCAATGGTATTCAGACAAGTTTAGGAAAAAGAGATGTATCTTTTGATTTTTATCTTAGTGATGGTGATAAGAATGCAATTTCATTTGCTTCATTTTTAGCAAGACTAGATATGATGGGAGAGGAGAATCTTAAGAAACAAATAATTATTTTTGATGATCCTTTCAATAGTATGGATAGTCATAGAAAAAATAGGACAATAACTTTAATTTCTCAACTTTCTAACAAGGTTAAACAGATGTTTGTTTTTTCACATGATTTATATTTTGCTAATGACTTGCATGGTAGAATTTTTCCTAAAGAAAATACCTTGTGTATGGAAATGACTAAATATAATGGAGATACTCATTTGTTAGTGAAGAATAATTTTAGTACAGAAACAAAAACATTATTGATACAACGAATTGAAAAATTACATAATTTTGAAAAAAATGATGCTCCTAGTGAACAGTTATTTGGAATAAAAAGCGATATTCGTCCTATATTAGAAGGAATGTTTAAAATTAAGTTCTATAAAACATTGCTTGAATTGCAAGATAAGGGTGGAATGAATATTGAACAATTGTGGTTAAAAAATTATGTAGATTTTATAGAAAAATCTGAAGATGATGAGGATTATAGTAGTTTTAAAAGGTTGTATCCTTACCTAAGTAAATTTAGAGATATACAAAATTATTGTTCAGAGCCTCATCACGACCAAAGTGATACATCCTATAATCAGATAATTGCACCATTTGATTTGAAGGTTTATGTGAGAGATACTTTAGAATTAGTACAATTAATTTAGTAAAAGTTAAGGAGAAACAACATGATTGAACGTTACTCTCGCCCTGAGATGGCGAACATTTGGAGTGAAGAAAATAAATACCGTGCTTGGCTTGAGGTGGAAATCTTGGCTGACGAGGCATGGGCTGAGTTGGGGGAAATCCCTAAGGAAGATGTGGCTTTGATTCGCGAGAAAGCGGACTTTGACATCGACCGTATTTTGGAAATCGAGCAGGAGACACGCCACGATGTGGTGGCTTTCACGCGTGCGGTTTCTGAGACTCTTGGCGAAGAGCGCAAGTGGGTTCACTATGGCTTGACTTCTACCGACGTGGTGGATACCGCCTACGGTTACCTCTACAAGCAGGCTAACGACATCATCCGTCGTGACCTTGAAAACTTCACCAACATCATCGCTGACAAGGCTAAGGAGCACAAGTTCACCATTATGATGGGTCGTACCCACGGTGTGCACGCTGAGCCGACAACTTTTGGTCTTAAATTGGCGACTTGGTACAGCGAAATGAAGCGCAATATCGAGCGTTTCGAGCATGCAGCTGCTGGTGTGGAAGCAGGTAAGATTTCTGGTGCGGTTGGAAACTTTGCCAACATCCCACCATTTGTTGAGCAATACGTCTGCGACAAATTGGGTATCCGTGCTCAAGAAATCTCTACACAGGTCCTTCCTCGTGATCTTCACGCTGAGTACTTTGCTGTTCTTGCTAGCATTGCAACTTCAATTGAGCGTATGGCGACGGAGATTCGTGGTCTTCAAAAATCGGAACAACGTGAAGTGGAAGAATTCTTTGCTAAAGGTCAAAAAGGCTCTTCAGCAATGCCTCACAAACGCAACCCTATCGGTTCTGAAAACATGACAGGTCTGGCGCGTGTTATCCGTGGTCACATGGTGACAGCCTATGAGAACGTTGCTCTCTGGCATGAACGCGATATTTCCCACTCATCAGCTGAGCGTATCATCACACCGGACACGACCATTTTGATTGACTACATGCTCAACCGTTTTGGAAATATCGTCAAGAATTTGACAGTCTTCCCAGAAAACATGATCCGCAACATGAACTCAACTTTTGGTCTTATCTTCAGCCAGCGTGCCATGTTGACCTTGATTGAAAAAGGCATGACGCGTGAACAGGCCTATGACTTGGTGCAACCAAAAACAGCCTACTCTTGGGACAACCAAGTAGACTTTAAACCACTTCTCGAAGCAGATCCAGAAGTAACCTCACGTCTGACTCAAGAGGAGATCGACGAAATCTTCAACCCTGCATACTACACTAAACGAGTGGATGATATCTTTGAACGTATCGGACTTGGTGACTAATCATAAAATAAAAAAGCGAGATTCAATCTCGCTTTTTCGTATCCTTTTAGAAGAAACTTAGTCTTCTTTTCTCTTAGTCAGTCCGTAGGCTGCTAGAGTCGCCATGAGGCCTGCTGCGACCAAGCCTGTAGAGTCTTGACTTCCTGTTGCAGGGAGTTGTTTTTCATCTGCTTTGCTAGTAGTTGGTTCAGCTTGCTCGGCTTTCTCAACGGCAGTTCCGACTTCGACAACTTGAGCGACCGCTTCCTGCGATACCGCACTATTGACAAGGGTTCTTTCTTCCTTGCCGTCGGCAGTAGTGCTGACAGAGTAGAAAATCGTACGACGACCATTTACACCAGCAACGATGACTTGCATTTGTCCGAGTGGTAATTGCGGATTTTCACGTGTTACGGTAGTGAACGGAATCTCTTCCTCTTGGATGTCCAGTCTAGGTTTTGCCTCTACGGCTGGAGCAAGACCGTGTTCATCCCCTTTGTGAGTAATAGGGGCACCGATTTCAACCACTTGGGTCACAGGTTCTTTGATTACTTGGCTATCTAGAACGGTTTCTGTTTGTCTACCATTTTCAGTAAGGACAGAGATGTAATGAGTGCGTTCGCCATCTACACCTGGTGTGACAATCTTTTCTTGCTTAGCTGGGAGGCTCGGATTTTCCTTCTTGATAACTTCAAATGGAATCTTTTCTGCTCTTGTGATGAGTTCCGGTTTGGTTTCAACGTTGGCAGCTAGTTCGTTTTCATCGAGGCTTCCTGAGTGAGTTGCCGCTGGTTTGAGGCCTAGGCGGGCTGCTTTGAGTTTAGCAACAAGAGCGTCTAACTCGGCTTGTTTGCTGCGATTGAGGTTGTAGTTGAGAGCCTCTTTAGCTGCATTTAGAGCATCGAAGCTTTCCTGGCTGTATCCTTCCAAGTTAGTAGGGATTTGAGCAAGCTCCTCACGGAGAGCATTGTAGTCAGAGCGGAAGTAGTCTTTGTTGTGATCTGCGAAGGCAGTCATGAGTTCAAAGATTTCTTCTTCCTTGTACTCAGCACTTGGTCTATCTGCCCAGATAGCAAGCATACTACCAATAGTAGGAAGGTCTACCTCTGGATACTTGGTAGAAGCAAGTTGGTTAAATGGCACTTTACCAGAGTTTTCAATCGCCTTTGATAGTGGGTAGGCTTCGTCTGCTTTGTGATTGCCTAAAACATAGTACCAGTCTCCGTTGGTATTAAGAAGTTTGTAGCCTTTGCTTGCCAGATACTGAGGAGTTGCAAGGTTATAGCCCCACCACCCTTTAGACCAGTAAGAGATGATGACATCCTTGTCAAACTCAACATCATCCTTGTCCTCGTAGTAGAAACCATCGTTGAAGGCCATTGGTTGAAGGCCTCGTTCTTTGGCCATGGCAGCAAGAGTGTTAGAGTACTCAGCAAACTTGCCATAGAGATTGTAGTATTTTAGATAATACCAGCCTTGAGCGTTGGTAGCATCATTAGCGTATTCGTCTGTACCGTAGTTAAAGATCTTAGTCTTGCCTGCAAAGAAGTCCATGTACTTGCCGATAAGGGCTTTTGTAAAGTTCATCGCTTCTTCATTTTCAAGGTCCATGGTTGTTTTAGAGACCTTGTCAAAGTTGGCTTGAGGGTTTGCGATACCTAATTTTTCCATAGCGACAAGCATGGCATCCATGTGACCTGGGCTATTGATTGCTGGGATGAGTCCGAGGCCTTTTGATTTTGCGTACTCGATCAATTCAGTGATTTCAGCCTGGCTAAGAGTGGTTCCGTTTGGATCATCGTAGTAAGCTTTTGTTCCTTCAATGATGGCATTTTTGACATCGTCACTTGCATAAGTTTTTCCGTTAGCAGTGATAGTCATGTCATCAAGTAGGAAGCGAAGTCCGTCATTTCCTAGGAGGAGATGCACATCAGAATATCCAAGTTCGCTAGCTTTATCAATGATACGTTTGAGTTGCTCAGCTGAGAAGTACTTACGTCCAGCGTCGATTGAGATCACCTTGTTCTTGGCAAGTTTTTCAACTTCGCGTTTTGCATCTTCTTCTTTTTGAGCTTCTGGTGTGAAGGTCAAGTTGCTAACAGCTTCTTGGAGTTTTGCGATTGCCTGGTCAATGGTGTCTTGTTGGGCGCGACTGAGGTTGCTATCGAGTGAGCGAATAGCTTTTTCAGCTTCTTTGACAGCTGCGACACTTTCCGCAGTATAGCGGTTAAGGTCTGTCGGGACTTCTTTCAGAGCTTGCTCAGCAGACTCATAGTCGGCAGCAAAGTATTCAGCATTGGCATTTGCGAAGCTACGCATGAGTTTGAAGAGACGTGATGGAGAATAGCGTTGAGCTGGGTCATCGGCCCAAGCAGCTACCATACCACCAATGAACGGAATATCTGCTCCTTCAGATTTTGGTACAGAAGTGATTGGAGTGTTCTTGATTCCATTGAGCCCTTGGTCCAGGTTGTACCAGCCTTGGCCGTCGGCATTTCGTCCGAGAACATAGTACCAAGCATCGTTGGTATTGAGAATTTGGTGACCTTTCTCAACTAGAAGTTTAGAAGAAGCGACGTCATATCCGCCCCATCCACCAGTCCACATAGAAACGATGATATCTTTGTCAAAGGTTCCAAAGCTTGTATCGCTATTGTAGTAGATACCGTCGTTAAAAGCCATTGGTTTGAGGCCGTGAGATTTGACGATGCGAGCAAGGTCATTAGCGTAGGCGATAAATTTATCATAACCCTTGTCTGGGAATTCATCTTCTGGATACCATTTATAGGCTTGAAGAACGCTCCAGCCTTTGGCATCTGTAGCATCATTGGCGTACTCGTCTAGTCCGATGTTGAAGATGTCAGATTTGCCAGCAAAGTATGCAGCATACTTGTCGATCAGGGCTTTGGTAAACTCAACAGCTTCTTTGTTATCAAGGTCAACGGTTCGAGCAGATTCCTTACCAAAGTAGTTGAAGTTCGGTTTTTGGATGCCTAGTTCTTTCATGGCATGCAAAATCGCATCCATGTGACCAGGGCTGTTTACAGTTGGGATGAGACCAATGCCTTTGTTTTTAGCATAGTTGATCAAGTCCGTCATTTGACTCTCTGTCAAATGGTTGCCGTTTGGATCCTTGTAGTAGGCATTGGTTCCGTTTTCGAGTGCACGTTTGACATCATCGCTTGCATAGGTTTTGCCATTGGCTTTGATCGTCATGTCGTCCAGCATGAAACGCATGCCATCATTTCCAACTAGTAAATGAAGATCAGTATAACCATAGTGTTTAGCTTTGTCGATGATTTCTTTGAGTTGCTCAGGCGAGAAGTACTTGCGTCCAGCATCAATTGAGATCATTTTTCGTTTAGCCAGTTTTTCATTTACCTGAGCTGCTCGTTCCGTACTAGGAGTGGCTACTGCAGGTGTGGTTACTGCAGGTGTGGCTGCTTCATTTTTCTTTTCTGAAGGAGAGTTTTCTGCAGGAACTTCAGTTGGAGCAGGACTTTCTTTCTCGGCAGTAGGAGTTGGAGCAGCATTTTCTGTCAGAACTGGTGCGCTTGACTCTTCTGTTTTTGGAGCAACTGTATGAGGAGCCTCCGTGTCTTCTTTGATCTCCTCTTTTACAGGTTCTTCAGCCTTTTCTTCCAGTTTTTCTGGGGCCTTGGACTCTCCAGCCTCATTGGGTGTTTGCGGACTCTCCTGGACAGTTTGAACTGTTTCCCCAGCTGTTGGAGTCGGAGTAATCCCGTCGGCAGCTGCGACTTGTGCGCTAAAAGCAAATCCTATAAGTACAGAAGCTGCTCCAACTGCGTATTTACGGATGGAGAAGCGCTGTTTCTTTTCTAGTTTCATGACAAAACCTCCTTGTTATTATCATATATGATAGCGTTTACATAAAACCAATTTTATTTTATTATCTAAGGGGTAAAATGTCAAGTGGGTTTATATAAGAACTATAATAAATGGAGGAAAACATAAGATTTAGGAGAAAATTGCCAATAAAAGATAAAGATAGAAGGAAAAACGAAGCAAGTATTTAACTTGTTTTTAGTAAAAATGCTACTAATTAAATAAGAGCCCTTCATAGTGTTTTCACAACTTCTTTCTCGTGCTATAATGAATACAGAAAAAGCCTGAGCTAGGCTCAGGCTTTTTCTTAATGACCTCGGTTACATGAGATGAATTTGATTTTGTAGTAGTCTGCTCGCTTATAAGTTTCACTATAGGCAAGGACTTGGCCAGTGGCCTCAAGTTTTGTAGTCTTCGTTTGGAAGACAGTTGGGAATTGTGTATCGATTCCGAGTACAGAAGCAGCATGCTCTGGAGTTGGGAATGCGATTTCGTTGATTTCCTCAAAATGTTCATCACTCATGTGAATGCGGTAATCCAATTTGAAACGTGTATAGATAGAGCTATAATAGTCAAGATTTGGATAGTTGGCATTGATGTATTGCTCAGGAATATAAGATGTGTGGTAGATGTATGTCACGTCGTTTGTCTGACGAATACGTTCAATCTTATAGTAGAATTGATCTCCACGTAGTCCAAGTTTATCTAAATATTCAAGTTTGTTTCCGCGCTCGATAGAAAGGACAGTAACTTTATCGTCTTTTGTTTCAAAGACTTCAACATCTGAAAACTCAACGAGTTTGTGCTTGCGGGCACGTGAAACGAAAGTACCTTTACCTTGTTGGCGGACAATGTAGCCGTCTTTAGCAAGGTCATTCAAGGCACGAACAACTGTGATTGAACTCACATCGTACATTGCGATCAATTCGGCTTCTGTATAAAATTTATCTCCACTTGCAAATTGACCAGAGATGATTTTGTTTTTTAATTCATCTTTAATATATTGGTATTTAGGAATAGCCATAAATTTCACCTCGATTCTCTTTCTCCAATTTTGATTTTACCACAAATATAGAGAAAAGAGTAGTATTAAGGTCAAAAAATTAAAATAATAGACTAAAAATGTTATTTTACATGTAAAAAAATTCATTTGATGTTCTTGTGAATTATCATACATAAAAAGATCGTTTTCATGCTATTTTTAGATAATTTCGGTAAACGGTAAGTAAAAAAATAGAAAAATTTTAAATAATTTTCTAAAACCTATTGACAAATGCAAAAGATTTGATTATAGTTAATATTATAATAAATGAAAGCGCAAACTTAATTCGTCAGAGGTAATAACATGACCAGATTTAAAATTGAGGACGATTTCTATTTAGACGGAAAACCGTTCAAGATTTTGTCCGGCGCCATTCATTATTTTAGGATTCCAGCAGAGGATTGGTATCATTCTCTCTATAACTTAAAGGCGCTTGGCTTTAATACAGTCGAGACCTATGTGGCTTGGAATTTACACGAACCTGTTGAAGGGGAGTTTGATTTTGAAGGTGCCAGAAATTTGGAGAGATTTCTTCAAATTGCACAAGATCTAGGTCTCTATGCCATTGTACGCCCGTCTCCATTTATCTGTGCGGAATGGGAATTTGGTGGCTTGCCGGCTTGGCTCTTGACAAAGGACATGCGAATTCGCTCGTCCGACCCGGCCTACATCGAGGCTGTTGCTCGCTATTATGACCAATTATTGCCAAGGCTTGTGCCTCGCTTGTTGGATAACGGCGGAAACATTCTCATGATGCAAGTCGAAAATGAATATGGCTCTTATGGAGAAGATAAGTCTTATCTACGAGCAATTCGGAAATTGATGGAAGACCGAGGGATTGATTGCCCACTCTTTACTTCAGATGGCCCATGGAGGGCTACTCTGAAAGCCGGAACCTTGATCGAAGACGATCTCTTTGTGACAGGAAACTTCGGTTCTAAAGCTCCGTACAACTTTTCACAGATGCAGGAATTCTTTGATGAGCATGGCAAGAAATGGCCCCTCATGTGTATGGAATTCTGGGATGGTTGGTTCAACCGTTGGAAAGAACCCATCATCACACGGGATCCTAAAGAATTGGCAGAAGCTGTTCGAGAGGTATTGGAGCAAGGCTCTATCAACCTTTACATGTTCCATGGGGGGACAAACTTTGGTTTCATGAATGGTTGCTCGGCTCGAGGGACTCTGGATTTGCCACAAGTCACATCTTACGACTATGATGCCCTTCTCGATGAAGAAGGAAATCCAACTGCTAAATACCTAGCAGTCAAGAAGATGATGGCAACACACTTCCCAGAGTATCCACAGTTGGAACCACTTTACAAGGAAAGCATGGAAATGGAATCCATTCCACTAGTCGAAAAAGTTTCCTTGTTTGAAACCCTGGATAGCTTGGCAAGTCCAACTGAAAGCCTCTATCCAAAAGCGATGGAAGAACTTGGTCAAAGTTATGGCTACCTTCTTTATCGTACCGAAGCAAGTTGGGATGCAGAAGAGGAACGTCTCCGTATCATCGATGGACGTGACCGAGCTCAACTCTATGTAGATGGTCAATGGATTGCCACTCAATACCAGACAGAAATTGGTGAAGATATCTACTGTCAGGGAAATCGAGAAGGCTTTTCAGAGATTGACATCTTGGTCGAAAATATGGGGCGTGTCAACTACGGACATAAGTTCTTGGCGGATACGCAACGTAAAGGAATTCGTACAGGTGTCTGCAAGGATCTACATTTCTTACTGAATTGGAAACAATATCCACTGCCACTGGATAATCCTGAGAAGATTGATTTTTCAAAAGGATGGACAGAAGGACAACCAGCCTTTTACGCTTTCGACTTTACTGTTGAAGAGCCGAAGGATACCTACTTAGACTTGTCTGAGTTTGGTAAGGGAGTTGCCTTTGTCAACGGGCGTCACTTAGGACGTTTCTGGAACGTCGGCCCGACCCTCTCACTTTATATCCCTCATAGCTATCTCAAGCAAGGTGATAACCGCATCATCATCTTTGAAACTGAGGGCGAATATAAAGAAGAGATTCATTTAACTCGTAAACCTACACTAAAACACATAAAGGGGGAAAACTTATGACAATTGTAGGATGCCGTATCGATGGACGTTTGATCCACGGTCAAGTAGCCAATCTTTGGGCTGGAAAACTAAATGTTTCACGCATTATGGTTGTAGATGACGAAGTTGTTAACAACGATATTGAAAAGAGTGGTTTGAAACTTGCAACACCACCAGGTGTGAAACTCAGTATCTTGCCAGTTGAGAAAGCAGCAGCAAATATCCTTGCTGGTAAATACGATAGCCAACGTCTTTTTATCGTTGCACGTAAACCAGACCGTTTCCTTGGTTTGGTCGAAGCAGGTGTACCGCTTGAAACACTCAACGTCGGCAATATGTCTCAAACACCAGAAACTCGCTCTATCACACGTTCTATCAACGTGGTAGACAAGGATGTGGAAGATTTCCACAAACTAGCAGAAAAAGGTGTGAAACTCACTGCTCAAATGGTTCCAAATGATCCAGTTTCAGACTTTTTGAGCTTATTAAAATAGGAAAAAATTTTTAGGAGGTCATTGTTATGATACAACCGTGGCAAATTTTACTTCTCACTTTGTACTCAGCTTATCAAATCTGTGATGAGTTGACAATCGTTTCATCTGCAGGTTCCCCTGTATTCGCTGGTTTCATTACTGGTTTGATCATGGGAGATGTGACAACTGGTTTGTTTATCGGTGGTAGCTTGCAGTTGTTCGTTCTCGGGGTTGGTACCTTTGGTGGTGCTTCTCGTATCGACGCAACTTCTGGTGCGGTTCTTGCAACAGCATTCTCTATCTCTCAAGGTATTGATACAGACCTTGCGATTACAACAATCGCTGTACCAGTAGCAGCACTTTTGACATACTTCGACGTTCTTGGACGTATGACAACTACTTTCTTTGCACACCGTATTGATGCTGCGATCGAACGCTTTGACTACAAAGGTATCGAACGCAACTACCTACTTGGTGCGCTTCCATGGGCTCTTTCTCGTGCCCTTCCAGTATTCTTCGCTCTTGCTTTTGGTGGTGCTTTCGTACAATCAGTAGTAGACCTTGTTAAAGAATACCAATGGGTTGCAGACGGTTTGACACTTGCAGGACGTATGCTTCCAGGTCTCGGATTTGCAATCTTGCTTCGTTACCTTCCAGTTAAACGTAACCTTCACTACCTTGCAATGGGATTCGGTTTGACAGCTATGTTGACTGTTCTTTACTCATATGTAACAGGTCTTGGTGGAGCTGTTGCGGGTATCCTTGGTACTCTTCCTGCTGATGTTGCTGAAAAGATTGGCTTTGCTAACAACTTCAAAGGTTTGTCTATGATCGGTATCTCTATCGTAGGTATCTTCCTTGCAGTTGTTCACTTTAAGAACAGCCAAAAAGTAGCTGTAGCAGCACCTTCTACACCATCAGAAAGTGGGGAAATTGAAGATGACGAATTCTAATTACAAATTAACAAAAGAAGATTTTAATCAAATTAACAAACGTAGCTTGTTTACTTTCCAATTAGGTTGGAACTACGAACGTATGCAAGCTTCTGGTTACCTTTACATGATCTTGCCACAATTGCGTAAAATGTATGGGGATGGAACTCCTGAATTGAAAGAAATGATGAAAGTTCATACTCAATTCTTCAATACTTCACCATTCTTCCACACTATTATCGCTGGTTTTGACCTTGCCATGGAAGAAAAAGATGGTGTGGGTTCAAAAGATGCCGTTAACGGTATCAAGACAGGTTTGATGGGACCATTCGCTCCTCTTGGAGATACTATCTTTGGTTCACTTGTACCTGCTATCATGGGATCTATCGCAGCAACTATGGCGATCGCTGGCCAACCATGGGGTATCTTCCTTTGGATCGCAGTTGCAGTTGCATATGACATCTTCCGTTGGAAACAATTGGAATTTGCCTACAAAGAAGGGGTTAACCTTATCAACAACATGCAAAGTACTTTGACAGCTTTGATTGATGCTGCATCTGTACTTGGTGTCTTCATGATGGGTGCTCTTGTAGCAACAATGATCAACTTTGAGATTTCTTACAAATTGCCAATCGGTGAAAAGATGATTGACTTCCAAGACATCTTGAACTCAATCTTCCCACGCTTGCTTCCAGCAATCTTTACTGCCTTTATCTTCTGGTTGCTTGGTAAGAAAGGTATGAACTCTACTAAAGCGATCGGTATCATTATTGCTCTTGCTGTAGCTCTTTCTGCTCTTGGTAAATTTGCACTTGGAATGTAATTGATTATGACTAAATCATTAATTTTAGTGAGTCATGGTCGCTTCTGTGAAGAACTTAAAGGTAGCACAGAAATGATCATGGGTCCACAGGACAACATTCATACAGTGGCTCTTCTTCCAGAAGATGGCCCAGAAGAATTTACTGCAAAATTTGAAGCTGCTATCGAAGGATTGGATGATTTCCTAGTCTTTGCGGACCTTCTCGGTGGTACACCATGTAACGTGGTGAGCCGCTTGATCATGGAAGGTCGCAACGTGGAACTCTACGCAGGAATGAATCTGCCAATGGTGATTGAATTTATCAATGCCAGCCTTACAGGTGCAGATGCGGATTATAAGAGCCGTGCTGCAGAAAGCATTGTAAAAGTCAACGACCTGTTAGCGGGCTTCGATGATGACGAAGATGAATAAGATGTGACAACGTGAAAATCGTTAGAACAGCTTGTATAGAATAAACATGGGAATGGGAGTCACTCCCATTCCCATATTTTCAATAGGAATGAAACGACAATAGATTAGAGGAACTCTATGCTAAATTACACAAAAGAAGAATTACTTGAACTGGGTGCAGAAATCACGACTCGTGAAATCTACCAACAGCCTGATGTATGGAAAGAGGCTTTTGAAGCCTATCAAGCAAAACGAGAAGAAATTGCAGCATTCCTACAAGGAATCGCTGATAAGCATGACTATATCAAGGTCATCTTGACGGGTGCTGGTACTTCTGCTTATGTGGGAGATACCTTGGTGCCATATTTTAAGGAAGTCTATGACGAGCGCAAATGGAATTTCAATGCCATTGCGACAACTGATATTGTTGCCAATCCAGAAACTTATTTGAAAAAAGATGTGGCGACTGTCCTTGTTTCCTTTGCTCGTAGTGGAAATTCGCCTGAAAGTGTGGCGACGGTTGATTTGGCTAAAGCCTTGGTTGATGACCTCTATCAAGTGACCATTACTTGTGCAGCGGACGGGAAATTGGCTCTTCAAGCCCACGGTGATGACCGCAATCTCTTACTCTTGCAACCAGCTGCTTCCAATGACGCTGGATTTGCCATGACTTCTAGCTTTACGTCCATGATGCTAACAGCTCTCTTGGTCTTTGATCCTACAGAATTTGCTGTGAAAGCTGAACGTTTTGAAGTTGTGACGAGCCTTGCTCGTAAGATTCTAGACAATGCAGCAGATGTTAAAGAGCTTGTTGACCTCGACTTTAATCGTGTTATCTACCTAGGCGCTGGTCCTTTCTTTGGACTTGCTCATGAAGCTCAATTGAAGATTTTGGAATTAACAGCTGGTCAAGTGGCGACCATGTATGAAAGCCCAGTTGGCTTCCGTCACGGTCCAAAATCATTGATCAACGAAGATACCGTTGTTTTGGTATTTGGTACAACGACAGACTACACTCGCAAGTACGACTTGGACTTGGTTCGTGAAGTGGCTGGTGATCACATTGCTCGTCGTGTCGTGCTCTTGAGTGATCAAGCCTTTGGTCTTGAAAATGTCAAAGAAGTAGCCCTTGGTTCTGGCGGTGTCTTGAACGATATTTACCGTGTCTTCCCTTACATCGTTTATGCCCAACTCTTTGCCCTATTGACTTCACTCAAGGTAGAAAATAAACCAGATACACCGTCTCCTACTGGTACCGTAAACCGTGTGGTACAAGGTGTGATCATTCATGAATATCAAAAATAAGGAAGTGTCTATGAGTAAATTACAATTAAGTCCCAATAAAGTAGCTTGCTTGCAAAAACTCTCTGACGAGAACGGCATTATCTCAGCTCTTGCCTTTGACCAACGTGGTGCTTTGAAACGCCTCATGGCTCAATACCAAACAGAAGAGCCAACAGTGGCTCAAATGGAAGAACTCAAAGTATTGGTTGCAGATGAATTGACTAAATACGCATCCTCTATGCTTCTAGACCCAGAGTATGGACTTCCAGCTACAAAAGCGCTTGATGCTAATGCTGGTCTTCTCCTTGCTTATGAGAAAACTGGCTACGACACAACAAGCACCAAACGCTTGCCTGACTGTTTGGATGTTTGGTCTGCAAAACGCATCAAGGAACAAGGCGCTGATGCTGTCAAATTCTTGCTTTACTACGATGTAGACAGCTCTGACGAACTCAACCAAGAAAAACAAGCCTACATCGAACGTATCGGCTCTGAGTGTGTGGCGGAAGATATTCCATTCTTCCTTGAAATCTTGGCTTACGACGAAAAAATCGCTGACGCAGGTTCTGCAGAATACGCTAAAGTCAAACCACACAAGGTTATCGGTGCCATGAAGGTCTTCTCAGACCCACGTTTCAACATCGATGTCTTGAAAGTTGAAGTTCCAGTTAACGTCAAATACGTTGAAGGCTTTGGCGATGGTGAAATCGTGCATACACGCGAAGAAGCGGCAGCTTTCTTCAAAGCACAAGACGAAGCTACTAACTTGCCATACATCTACTTGAGCGCAGGTGTATCAGCCAAACTCTTCCAAGAAACACTTGTCTTTGCTCACGAATCAGGCGCAAACTTCAACGGTGTTCTTTGCGGCCGTGCAACTTGGGCTGGATCAGTTGAAGCCTACATCAAAGACGGTGAAGCAGCAGCTCGTGAATGGCTACGCACAACTGGTTTTGAGAACATTGATGAACTCAACAAAGTTCTCCAAACCACAGCGACTTCATGGAAAGAACGTGTAGAAGCATAAAAACAAGAATAGAAGAATCCCTTTTTGTTAAGAAGATACTTAAGGTTTTCTGACAAAGGATTTTGAAAATAAAAACTACAACCATAGATGGTAAATACACTCTCTATGGTTTGTTTACTTGAGAGAAATGGATCAAAGGAGAGAAGAATGAAAGCATACACAGAGCGTGTATTTGGAAATCATGAGGGCAAGGATGTCTTGGCCTATCGCTTTGAGACTGACAGTGGCTATCAACTAGAAATCATGACCTATGGTGCGACCATCTTGCGCTATGTCACACCTGACAAGGCTGGAAACTTTGCCAATGTTATCTTAGGATTTGATGATTTTGCTAGCTATGTAGGCAATAGTCCCAAGCATGGAGCAAGTGTAGGTCCTGTAGCAGGCCGTATTGCTGGAGCGACATTTGAACTCAATGGTCAGACCTATGACCTTGAAGTCAACAATGCTAGCAACTGTAACCACAGTGGTTCAACAGGTTGGGATTCGAGCTTGTTTGAATTGGTAGAAGTGAGCGACAATGGCTTGACTCTCTACACAGAGCGTACAGACGGGACAGGAGGATTTCCTGGTAATCTTAAGATTTGGATTAGCTATCACTTGGAAGAAGCTGGCGCCTACGAAATTAGCTACAAGGTAACGACAGATCAGGACACGCTGGTTAATCCAACCAACCACAGCTATTTCAACTTGTCTGGTGATTTCACGCAGACAGTTGACCGCCATGTCTTCCAACTAAATACGGAGGGCATTTACCCAATCGCTCCTGACGGTGTTCCGGCTAAGACTCCAGATGCTACTCGTGATGTGGTTAAACACATCTACAATGGTGCTTTGTTGAAGGACATCTTTGCAGAGGAAGATGAGCAAATCCAGTTGGTATCTGGTTTGGATCACCCATTTGCCCTTCCTGCCGGTCATGACAATGCTGGTTTCCTTTATGACCAAAACTCAGGTCGTTTCCTGCTGTTCAAGACAGAGGCCCCTTGCTTTGTGGTCTACACAGCAAACTTTGTGGATGAGAGTGTCATCATTGGAGGCCAGCCAATGGTGCAACACAATGGGATTGCCCTTGAAGCGCAAGCTTTACCAGATGCCATTCACAGTGACTTCAAAGACCAAGTCATTCTCAAAGCAGGCCAAACCTTTACCAGCAAAACTCGCTACGAGCTTGTTGTCAAATAAAAAAGAAGAGCTGGTTTCCAGCTCTTTTGAGTTGTCTTCGTTGACATTTTATCTCAATAGTGTATAATAGATGTAATCTATAAGGTTACAACAAAAAGGAGACACCCTATGACTTATGCTTACCAAAGCCACATTTACCTAGCAGAGGCGGTTTTAAATGTCAAGGATTTGAAGAGTCAAACGGCTTTTTATCATCAGATTATTGGCTTGGAGATTTTATCGCAAACGGAGGCAGAAGCGATTTTGGGACTAGGTAGAAAAGCCTTGGTCCACTTGATTCAGGCAGAAAAGTCTGGCGAAGTAAGGGAGCATTATGGGCTCTACCATCTGGCGATTTTGTTGCCGACACGAAAAGCTTTGGCAGATGTCTTGAAACACCTAAGTGATTTGCGTATTCCTCTGGTCGGGGGTGCAGATCATGGATACAGTGAAGCCCTTTATCTGGAGGATTTGGAAGGAAATGGCATTGAACTCTACCGTGATAAGCCAGTGTCTTCATGGGATATTCGAGAAGACGGTCGTATTATCGGTGTGACCGAAGCCCTTGCGGCACAGGACATCTATGAGTTAGGGGAAAAGGTGGATCCCTTTATCCTAGCGGAAGGGACGAGAATGGGGCATATCCATCTATCGGTTAAGGATAGCCACGCGGCGAGCCAGTTTTATCAAAAGGTGTTAGGGCTAGAGGATAAATTTAGTATTCCGAGTGCTAGTTGGATAGCGGCTGGTCAGTACCATCACCACCTGGCTGTTAACGAATGGGCTGGAAAAGGTCTGGCTCCGCGTGAGCAAGGCTTACTAGGCTTGGCCTACTACGTCCTTGAGGTCGAAAGCAAGGAAGAACTCTTAGCCATCGTTCAGCAAGCACAAGAGCTAGAAGCACCGATCAAATGGCTAAATTCGAGTGAACTGGATCTTGTAGACCCAGATGGGATTGTGACCCGCATTCGCTTGGCACGATGAGACGAGGAAAACACATCATTTACTTTAGAGACATAGAAAAAGGCGGATAAGCTCGCATTCTGTTTTTAGAATGCGGACTTGTTCGCTTTTTTATGGAATGACGAAGCCTTTTTTGACTCTAGCCAATCTATCTATCTATCGGGGATATTTTCCCTTTTCTGGGGGTTCATGCTATAATACTAATAAACTTTTCTTTCTCTAGGAAGGCAAACGCCGAAAATGGGCTAGAATGCTGGCAATCGTTGTCACGATGCTTTTAAGAGAAAGTAGAACTCTGTTTGAACATCCGTATTGAGTTTAGGAGACGGGAAATAGATGGACACAAGTGTAAAAAATTTAATCAGTATGGGCCCTCTGGAGGACTCTTTTATCTATTATGATCTGAAGAATCAAGTATTCTACAGTGTAAAACAAGGCATGAATTATTCAGCCATTGCAGCCCCTATTGCAATCTATTCCTTGCAACGGCTGTCAAAGTTGCTCAACCAAACCTTTGGAGATGTCTCCTCACCTTTTAATCTGATCTTCTTTATCCTGATGTCTCTGTTTTTGGTTTTCGGGACCATTCTCCTTGCCAAATCTACCCGACGCAACATGAAGACAGATAGATTTAGAAAAGTCCGGCTCACAAAAGCCAATATCAAAACACTTAGGAGAAAATCTAGGGCGTTGACAGTAGTTGGCTACATTTTTGTTTTAATAACGATTTTTTCAGCCTATCGTTATCTGGCTGTTTCTGATTTTCAATTTTTAATTATGTACATGTTAGGGATTGGTATTCTTACATATATAGTCTATGATTTTCGGATGAAAACACGCAAACGACTGTTCAAGGAGCTGATGGAGACATTACAGGACGGTAGCCGAGGGAAAGAGGGAGAAATGTAAGATGAGAAAAATCATTTATATAGGCCAAGGATGCCAGCAATCCGTCTACTATAACACAAAGACGAGAGAGGCTTTAGCGACAGAATCTAGCGCCTCGTCAGAAACCGACGGTGCCATCAGTTCAAAGAAATCCAAGTGGCCTTGGGTTGTCTTCTTTGCTTTCTTGCTAGTTGCTATTATCGGTATTTGGATTCGTTCCTTGATAGCACCCTTTAGATTGAGTGAGTGGATGGCACCTATCCATCTAGCCGCAATCCTTTTCGTTTTTATCGGAAGTGTTTATGGATTTGAAAAACTCTTCTACAGTGGGGCTAAGTCGCTTGTCCCAGCAAGTGAAGAGCAGTTTAAAGAAGCAGTTGAAAGTAGTACTTTTTGGAGGAAGTCTCCAGATAAGGAACCAACAGTCGATAAAATCATCTTGTATCTATTTGTTATCCTCGTTCTTCTATTTGTTTTTGTTATTGTTGTGTTCTTTGCCATACCTGGGACCTTCATTCCCTACTATGAACATGAATGGTTTGAGCCGTCGATGTTCATGGTGCCAATCGGAGCAACGATCGTCCCAATTAGTGTCGTACTGCTCTTGTTCCAAAACAACCCTATCCGCTGGCTGTTAGCCGTACGAAAATACAAGCAGGGGAAAGTATTATTTAGGGAAGAGAAGAACTAGAAACACGAGAGAAACGCTATTACCATTACCAGTGGTTGGTGATGGTGATGTTTTATCAACAACCTATGATAAAATTGAAGTTTCTGATTATAGTGATTAGTGAAAACTGTGGTGATTTTATATGAGAAAAATAATTTTTATTGGACAGAGCGGTGATAAGGCCGTTTACTATAATACGCGAACAAAAGAGGCTCTTGTAGCAGATAAGAGTGCCTTGTTAAATACAGAAGGGGCTAGGAGATCGAATAGGGGGATTGCTCCTTTAATTGCTATATTCTCTTTGTTAGGTTTACTCGGAGGATTTGTTGCAATACCAATTTTCTCAGGCCTTCGTTATAATAGTGGGATGGTTCCTATTTTTATTCTTTGTCTTTCCTTTATCCTATTTGGATTTATATGGATGATGGAAGTCGCCTTATATAAAGGAGTGAAACGAGTCCAAGGAGCAACAAAGAAAGAGTTTAAAGAAGCAGTTTATTCAAATTTGTTCTGGGAAAATTTTAGTGAGAAAAAAGCGACGTTTGCGAAAATGTTGGCTTTTATGATTGTCATGCTACTAGTTTTTATGACTACTATAGTAATATTTGCTGCTGCAATTCCGGGCACTATTGACTCATTCAATAAGCAAGAGGCATTTGATATACAAATCTTTTTCTTGCCTTTAGCAGGTCTCTTTCCTGCCTTGTTGTACCTTTTCTTATTCCAAAACAACCCTATCCGCTGGCTCTTAGCTGTGCGAAAATATGAACAGGGGAAAGTGATATTTGGGGAAGAAAAATAAGTGGGGGGATAAGATGAAAGAAAAGTATATTGAATTTTTAAATATGGCAGTTGTGGATACTAGTCCTATAAAGCGTTTTGATTATATAAGGGCTTTTGCAATGGAGGTTGTTTTTACTTTACTAATATTTATAGTATCTATTTTTATAAAAGGTGAGATGCATGATGTGAGTATGATAATCTTTTACATTACCATTTATCATGCAGTAGCTTTATTGTCCATGTTCTTGCTATTCCAAAAGTTTTCCAAATCAAAATTCTTGCAATTGATTCCAGCCAGTTCTATTTTGATTTCTCATGTTGAGTTTCTCTTCTGGGGATCTATATTTTTAGGGAAGAACTATTGGTCTGTCTTCATGGTATTGATTAGTCTAAGTCTTATTTTTCAGCTACTCACCTTTGTTTATCAGTTGTTAATTGTTCCTAAGGCTAAGAAATTACCACATGGCGAGTATAGGAAGAATCTTTTATTTCTTCCTTCTGTTATTTGCCTATTGATTTCAGCAACTGTAGTAATCATAGCACGTTTATTTACGTTGTCAGGAATATATATAGTTACTCCCCTTGTTGTAGCGAGCATAGCCTGTCTTCCCTACTATTGGCTTGAGTATGCACGAGTATTCACCGGTTGGAAAAAGAAAAGCACCAATAACTTTGTTTATAGAGGAGAAATAAAATGAAATTAGTGAGAATGTCTAGCAGTAGTACAGCTCATGCTAGGAGGATAAGATGAAGGAAAAATATTATGAATTTTTGAATATACTGATGACTGGTTATAAGCCAGTAAGAAATTTAAATTTCTATCTTGCATTTTTATTCGAATTTCTATTTACTTCAGTAGTACTGATTGTTTCTATATTTACTAAGAATCAAATGCATAATCTTAGTATATTTTTGATTCATGTTACTATTGTCCATATGGTAATAGTACTGCTTGCATTTTTGTTGTTTCAAAAATTTTCCTCTTCAAAATTATTACAATCAGTTCCGACGACTTCGTATCTTTTTCTTCATTTTGAGTTTCTTTTTTTGAGCTCTATATTCTTTGGGGAACAGTATTTATCGATATTCTTTCTTTTCATTGGATTGAGTTTTGCTTTTCAAGTGATAAACTTTTTTTATCAAATATCAATTGTTTCAAAAGTAAAACAAATGCCAGATACTGAGCATAAGAAGAATTTGTTACACTTACCAGCTCTTATTGTAACAGTAATGTCGGCGGTAATAGTAGTCATAACACGATTGTTTATGTTATCTGGAATCTATATTATCATCGGTTTAGTAGGAATGAGTATTTCATGGAATTCGTTCTTTATTCTCGGCTATACTCAAGTATTCACAGGTTGGAGAAAGAAAAGTACCAATAACTTTATTTACAGAGGAGAAATAAAATGAAATTAGTGAGAATGTCTAGCAGTAGTACAACTCATGCTAGGAGGATAAGATGAAAGAAAGATATTATGAATTTTTAAATATGGCAGTTGTAGATACTAGTCCTATAAAGAACTCTGACTTTTTAAAGTCAGTTGCGATGGAGGTGATTTTTGCCTTACTGATATTTATAGTGTCTATTTTTATAGAAGGTGAGATACATGATGTGAGTATGATTATCCTTTACATCACGATCTATCATATATTGGTTTCGTTGTTCATGTTTTTGTTATTCCAAAAATTTTCCAAATCAAAATTATTCCAATTGATTCCAGCTAGTTCTATTCTAATTTCTCATGTTGAGTTTCTCTTCTGGGGATCTCTATTTTTGGGGAAGAACTACTGGTCTGTCTTCACGATTTTAATTGGCCTAAGCCTTATTTTTCAGCTACTAACCTTTGTTTACCAGTTGCTAATTGTCCCTAAAGCTAAGACTTTACCACATGGTGAGTATAGGAAGAATCTTTTATTTCTTCCTCCTGTTATTTGCATATTGATTTCAGCAAGTGTAGTAGTTATAGCACGTTTATTTATGTTGTCAGGAATATATGTAGTTACTTCCCTCGTAGCAGGGAGCATAGCCTGCCTTCCCTTCTATTGGCTTGAGTATGCACGAGTATTCACCGGTTGGAAAAAGAAAAGCACGAATAACTTTATTTATAGAGGAGAAATAAAATGAAATTAATTAGAATAGATATCAGCGATATTGCTTATACAGAGAAAAAAGTTCCCATGGATTCTTTTCTAGATTTGATTGAAGGTTGTGAAAAATTATTATTTGAGACAGGGGTCTATAAAAATGGTCCGACAACGATTGAAACATGTTTGAGCACTTTTGGAAAGCCAGGAGAAGCCTTGTTTAAGGTCTATATTCCGACAAACATCCCAATTGAAGGAAATGATGAATTTCAATATCTAGAACATTTTACAATTAAGCAGTGTGTCTCTGATGTAACTCCATTTGATGAACATTTCCTTCCAAAAATTGAAGAAATGAAGCAGTATATTCAAGATGAGGGGTTGGAAATGCAAGGAGATACCGTTTTTCTAGCGATATTGCCAATATTTGGACAGCTCTTTGTTGAAATTAATATCCCAATTAAGGAGATTTCAGATGCTATTTAAAAACGTGGGAGAATACCAAGATATACAATATAGAAATGTTATCTCAAGGTATTACACAGTATCTCCAGAAGAGATGCCAGACACTTATAACGCTTTTTTAGACGAAGTAAGAAAAGCAGGATATACGCTTCGAGGACCTTTCTTTTATACGATTAATTCCAAGTTAGAAGAAAATCAAGATGTGTTAATGGAACTGTTTATCCCAGTAGAAGAAGAGTATATTGAAGATGCTTTGCCGAAAGACTTTTTGTATCACAGTCTGTTTCAAGTTTTAAATACTGTTTCAACTAGAATTTTGGAACCAGATGATGAGTTAGTACGAGAAGGAATCGACTTCTTAGCTGGCTATATTCATTTTCGAGATTATAAAGAGTTGACCCCTCCCTTCTTTTTTACCACATCAATTGATGAGAAATTTTATACGGATATAAAAGTAGGAGTATTGAAGGAGTAAGTCTGATTCCATCTGATAATCGACTGCTTCCAAAAGTTAGATTTGTTAGTAAATTTTGGGGCTTCTGTCAGTGATACAGCTGAAAAAAATATGGGACAGTGCGGGAGATGCAGTTAATGGATTTTTCTCGGGGTTAGGTAGTGTATTTTAATAATAAGGAGAAGAAATTATGCATAATTATAAATTTTTGCTTAGTTTAGGCAATTATAAAGAGGATAGTTATTATGTAGATTTAATCACAGGTGATTTAAAAAAATCTATTGCTCATAAGGTATCTGAATCCAAAATATTTTTGTCTTCTATCATTGGTTACCATATTCTAGGAATTGGGTTCTTTAAAAGCGTTGAATCTAACGTGGTTCTAAGTATTTATCTGTTACTGGTGTCCTTTGCGCTTTCGATCATTGCTGCGATTGTTTTTAATAAACGGCTATATAAGAATACAAAATTTGAAAAGGTTGAATTTACAAAGGATGAGTATGAGGAATTTCGAAAGCAAGTGAAAAAACATAACTTTGTTCCTGTGAGAAGTGGGCTATTTTGATATTGTGGTATAATAGAACAAGAACATTTTCTTTCTAGCACCTTGAAAATTCTATATTATCGCTTGTTTATCTAATCTGCTATTTACAAAAAAATATCCTATCCCTCGCTGTTAACTTCCACCCTCATGATGTGGCTTTCTTGCTGATCGACTACAAGGGTGGTGGGATGGCCAATCTCTTTAAAAACCTACCTCACCTCTTGGGGACGATTACTAACTTGGATGGTGCCCAATCCATGCGGGCCTTGGCTTCGATCAATGCGGAGATCCATCGTCGTGAACGACTCTTTGGAGAGTTTGAAGTCAACCATATCAATCAATACCAGAAGAAATTTAAAAACGGAGAAGCGACAGAACCGCTCCCTCACCTCTTCCTCATCTCAGATGAGTTTGCGGAGCTCAAGGTTAACCAGCCAGACTTTATCAAGGAGCTGGTATCCATCGCTCGGGTTGGGCGTTCCCTCGTGGTCCACTTGATCCTAGCTACTCAGAAGCCATCTGGTGTGGTGGATGACCAGATCTGGTCTAACTCACGCTTCAAGATTGCCCTTAAGGTGGCGGATCGTTCGGACTCCAATGAAATGCTTCATACACCGGACGCGGCCGAGATCACCCAGACAGGTCGTGCCTATCTACAGGTCGGAAATAACGAAGTCTATGAACTCTTCCAGTCAGCCTGGTCAGGTGCGGATTACCAGCCGGATAAGGACGATATGGGGATCGAGGATCATACCATCTACCTGATCAATGAATTGGGGCAATATGAGATCTTGAATGAAGACCTATCTGGCTTAGAAGATGTGGATGAGAT
>NZ_JAPVZF010000011.1:0-14150 GCF_041432195.1 Streptococcus sp. 27098_8_23
CAAACCAACCTTCGTGCTCAACTCTACTCGAACTTCAAGCACCAGTTGAGCCTGCCACAAAATGAGGCAGGTGAAGTACGGGCCATCGTGGGCTCTACGCCACTTGCCATGACCATGGAAGATATCAAGGGACGTGCCCTTATGAAGCGGGAAGAGGTGGATGTGATCCAGTTGGCACTCCCAGTTTATGGAGCCAATGACACCCAAGTCCTCAATAACCTGCGCCAAGCAGTCGCTTCCCTCCAAGAAGCCTGGACCGGACAGCGCCCAAGTGCCATCCCGATGGTGCCAGAGGAGTTGACGATGGAAGAATTTTTGAATTTGCCTGATGTACAAGAGGCTATTGAGAATGATCAGATTCCTATCGGTTTGGAACTAGAAATGGTTGGAAGTGTCAATATCTCTCTTAGCAAATTTAAACACATGGCTTATGTATCAAATGCAGAAGATGCTTTTGATAATATAACGCATCATTTATTAAAAACTATTCTTAGAATGCCTAACGTTCATATGATGTTGATTGATGCTTTCCAAGAATATGAAGCATATAATGACCAGGTGAAAACCTATGTTGGAAGCAAAAAGGAACTATCGGATATAGGAAATCAGCTAATCTATGAAATAGAACGCCGTCTTGAAAAAGGCATATCATCTGAGTGGATCATTTTTATACCTAATATGAGAGCACTAGTATCCGAAAGCGATTTAAATGATCAACAGCTTCAATTTATGTTTGAGAATGGGTATCGAGTAGGGATGAGGTTTATTATTGGTACTGATTATACTTATATTGGGACAAGCATCGACCCAATTCCTAGATACCTCAAAACAAATGTCCAATGGGTCATCTTTGGTATGCGCCTAATGGATCAAACCTTCTTAGATAAAGGAATGTATAACAGAGATGTGGCTCCAGATCTCGATCAGGTTTATTTACATTCTCGGAAAGAAGTCATCAAACTCAAAATTAGTAAGAATAAGTAAAACTATTTTTTGATACTCAAGATTCAACCCGGTCTTTTGACGATTTAATAGTAGAAAGGATAATTGAAAAGGTTATTGAACATGGGACAAGTAAAAAGTGAAAAAGGCAAGGCAAGTACTATTGCAACTGGAATTGTATCAGCAAGCAATAGCATTACAACTGCCGGTACAGTTACTAGAGATAAGACAAGCTCTTATACCGCTAATACGGTAGGAAGAAGATTGATTATAAATGAGGCATCTATTGCTAAAAATATTCAATCGAAAATAAGTGAATTCGTAAAACTAATTCATAGTGTCGCAAATGAATTTGAAGTAGTAGATGAGAATATAAGTACAATGTGGCAGAATACTCCAAATAATGGGACAACCAGTCTACCTTCTCCATACTCAAATCCGTCATTTGTTCCTCAAAATAATTTATTTAAGGAGTGAGGATGGAGAAAAGAAAATTAGAAGATATTCAATGTAGTGTTCAACAGATTCAAACAAATTTATCCAAGCTAGAAGAAGAAAGAAATCAGTTTCTTTCCGTTGCGACGGAGATTACAGATCTTTGCCAATCGAACTTCATCCCATATAGAGAATTAGGCTATTATCCGTTATCAGTGAAAGATGAGATGGATCGCCTTGAAAATATAGAAAAGTTAAAAAGGAATGAACAGCTACTTGATGATTTTATCACCGAGAGGAAAGAAGAATTAAAAAAAGCAATGAGTAAACTAGAGGGCGAAAAAGAGGAACTTCTTTTCCAACAACGCCGTCTTGAATCGCAAAAGGAGGGGAAAAATGGGTATTAAAGTAGACATAGGATCAGCAGACTCGCAGGGTAGCACAGCGAATACGGTATTAAGTAGCCGTGCGAATTATTATGACGCGGTCATTACTGCCTTTAATAAATTGATTTCAGAGGAAGAATTGAAAGGGAAAGCCTATGATAGTGCTAAGTCCTATGCGGAAAATATAATGGTTCCTCTAGTGAGAGGAGTTATCCTCTTTTCAGAGAGCCTGGGAGGAAAAGCGAGTGAACTACCGACTCTTTACCATTCACAAGTCGGTGAAGAAAGTCTAGATGAGGAGACACTTCAAAAGCAAATTGAAGCGGAAAATACAACTATTTCGACTCAAGAAGCTATTTTGAACAGTTTATCTGATTTAAAGAACATCGATTCTACTTATAAAAGTAATGTTCAAGAAATTATCTCAAATGCAACGAGTAAGCGAGATGAGTTACAAAAAAAATTAGATAAATTGCAGTCATTTGCGAGCTCGACTAGTGGCCAGTTTTCGGATTCAGAAAGTTTACAGAGCTTAGTTTTTCAAGGTTTCGAACAAGTCACAGGTGACTTTGGAAAGTTTGATGGAACTTTTAAAATAGAGGGACAAGCCCCTTGGGCTAATAATATTAATAATGAGTGGAAGAAGCGTTCTGAGGTAATTCAAAATTATCAAAATGTTGTAGATAAAATTAAAAATGAAACTGAATTAGATGAGAATGATATAAAGGCAATTGCAGAGTATGGGAAACGGTATCCTGGTAAAGAGTTACCAGAGAATGTTAAAGATGCTGTACGAAAATATGTCGAGAGTAAAGTTAATAAAAATGTTGACCTAAACGGTCTAGGGGAGTTTCTTGAAACTATCCGAGATACGTCTCTGGAAGAAATTGCTAAAAAAACAATTTCTAAGTTAAGCTCAAAGAATCCTAAACTATCAGAATATTTTAAGTATTTTACTACTACTGATAAGTTTGGTAATATAAACGTTACCTACTCTGCAGATAGTAAAGGATTTTCAGATGCTTTATTCAAATCAAATGCTGTGAATCTACTTAAGCAATTGACAACTTCAGAAATTAATATCCCTATACCAGGAACCAATTCTTCTCTTGGGATTTCAGGGATTAGTTCGATATTTATGGGGATGGACTTTTTGAACAACCTACAAAATGAGAATGCTGGACGCGCCTTTACACATACGGCTACTAATGTTATGACAACAGCTGTTGTGGTGGAAACTTTAACTGTAGGAACAGCAGTTGTAGCGGATGCAGTTGGTATGACAACAGTAGCAGCGGCAGTCGTAAGCAATCCTATTGGTTGGGCAATTGGAGTAGGTATATTAGCAAGTGTTGTTGCAAATGTAGCATATGAGAATAACTTCTTGGGGATTAAAACTATAGCAAACGAGATGGGCGACAATCTGGATAAGAGTATTAAGGAAATTGGAAGCAACATTGATTCAGGTATCAAGGAAGTTGGAAATGCTATCGATTCAGGTATTAAATCAATTCAGAAAGTGTTTGGGTGGTAAATGTGGAATTAAAATTTAAAGAAACAAATAAAACTTTTCATAAAATTGTAGAATTTAAAGGTGAAAAATATCTTTTGGATATGACTAGCATTAGTCCTAAAACTTATTTCTGGGGTTATCTTCCTAGTGAAATCACAGCTAAATGCTTAAAGTTAGATAAAAGAGATACGCGTTTTGAAAGTGTGGCTCCAACTATGACTAAATCGATTGGTATTGGAATAGGTGTAGCAATAGGGGGAGCTTGTTATGGGATTGTTACGAATGCTTTTAAGAGTTATGACATTAGCCATAATATTTCTTTTAAATTAGGTTTATTTGTCCTCTTTATAGCCCTGGCTTATCTTACTTTCAGGTTCATTGCTTTTGTAGTTCGTCATAATCTTCAACAAAAACTTTCAAGTAAAGAAACGAAGTATCAAATAGTTTTCAAATTAGCAAGACCACAACGTCAGTTAAAACTGTATAAACTTCTGCCTATTCTTTTCGTTATGGTTATAGGATGTTTGGGGTTTTATATATTTACTGATAATGGGACAGAGGCCTCTATCCTTATCATTAACAGTATTTTATTTTTGGGTTTCTTTACGGTTATCTTAGGTATGTTACCACTCCGAGAAAGTTACGAAAAGCAAGAGATTATTTTTGATGGAATAGAGAAGTTATAACTTATAATAACTTTTTGGAGATTAAAACTATAGCAAATGAGATGGGCGACAATCTTGAAAAAAGTGTTAAGGAAATAGGGAGCAACATTGCTTCAGGTATTAAATCAATTCAGAAAGTGTTTGGGTGGTAATTTTGAAAATTAATTTTAGAGGATTAGATGTTGCTTATTTTGATGTGTTAGAGATGGGAGAGAAAAAGTACGTTCTTGATTCCAACTCCACAACACCAAAGAGTTATTATTGGGGATTTTCCCCTGAAACTCTTGAAGTTGATTTGATAGAACTTGATAGTCAGAATAAAAATTTTGATAAAAAAATTAAAATGGGTCCTTCAGGAATGCGTATGGTATCTATTGGTTTTGGTCTTCTTTCGTATGAAGTAGTAACATCAATTTTTAGATATTATGATATTAGTCATTATCTGTATTTAAAAGTATCTTTATTTCTTATATCTATTTTGGTAGCCTATATTGTCTATCAAGGTATTTTAATCAAATCAAGGAAGGAGATTTCAAGTCGTTTATCGCAGGAAAAGAAGAGGTTTAAAATAGTCTTTCAGAATAATAAGAAAAAAAGACAATTCCATGCCTATCTATTTCTCATTTTACATACAATTGCTTTCTCTATTTATATGGGACAAGATAATGGAACAGAAGCTGCAATTTTAGTGTTGAATGGTTTGTTGGCATATCTATTCATTTGGATTGAATCTGGCGTTATTCCATTGACTTATGCTTATCAAAAGAAATACCTAGAATTTAAAGAACTGAAAAAGCTATAATGTAACTTATAACGAAATTCAGAAAGTGTTTGGGTGGCAGGAGTACAAAATGGAGATAAATTTTAGAAATTCTAACATTGGTTGTTATCAAATAGTTGAAATAGATGGGCATTCTCAGAAATATATTATGGATACTAGCACTCTGACACCTAAGAGATACTGTTGGGGTTTATTACCCCAAAATATCACTGTTGATATGACGGAACTGGATAAGAAAAATGCTAGTTTTGAAACAAAATCAAAAACACTATTTGGAACTAGCACTATAGCTATAATGGTCCAACCGATTGTAAAAATTGGATACGATATGTTAAGAAATTTATTTGTAAATTATGAGATAAGTCAACAAATATTCTTAAAGATAGTTTTATATTTTATTTCTATGTTGATTTCTTATCTTATTATTTGGAATTCTCTGCGAAAAGCTCATAAAATTGCAGCTGAACGGTTGCCTAAGGAAAGTAAGAAAGTTAGATTGACACTTCGAACGACTAAAAGAAGAGAGTTAACAGGGTATATATTTCTTTTCCTAAACTTAGCATGCTTACTTTTCTTTTTAATGTTAAACAATGGTGAAGAGGGAGCAATTTTAGTAATTAATGGTATAATTTCATTAGCCTTATACTTGAGCGTTTGGACGATGCCCCCAATAAGCTTTTCTTATAGAAATAAATTTTTGACATTTGAAAAAATTGAAGAATTGTAATAATGATAAAGCAGTCTCTATACTGAGCTTTCGATGGATTTGATATTGGTTTACAAAAATATTGAATTACCGTTATTGTTTTTGGAGAAAAATTTTGGAATTAAAATTTAAATATTCGAATATAGCAGTTTTTAGAATCGTTGAGTTTAAGAATAAAAGTTATATCTTAGATCCTACCACTATAAAAGGCAAATCCTATTTCTTCGGTTCACTTCCGAAAGAGGTTACCGCTGAAATGGTTGAGCTATCTCCATCTAATGATAGTTTTAGAATAAAATCGAAGACACCAATAGGCGCATCTACTGCTCTAGTTATCATGATTCAGCCACTTGTTGGCATCTCTCATACGCTGATGAAAGATGCCTTTATTAGCTGGGGAATCAATCATCAAATTTTAATGAAAGTAGTGTTATTTGCTTTCTCTGTATTTTTGTCTTATCTTATGGCTGTCTTTTATGAAAAAAGTGCGGTAAGAAAGTTTGAATCAAGAGTTCCCCAAAACAGTAAACGCTGTCGACTTGTTTTTGAACCCAAAGGGAAACGAATGATTGATTGGTGGTATATTACTCTTGGAATTAATACGGTTTGTTTAGCATTTTTTATAGGACTTGATAGTGGTTATGAAAGTGCTATATTGGTTATAAATGGCATAATTTCATGGTGGTTTTTTGTAATACTGAGAATGCCACAAATCCCAGAGTATTATAAGACACTAACATTAACTGAAATTGAAGAGCTATAAATACAGAACGTTGAGAAGCTAGAAATGACATTGATTCAGGTATTAAATCCATTCAGAAAGTGTTTGGGTGTTGAATGATGCATTTGAAGTTTAAGAATGCTAATACGATGGTGTATAGCATTGTAGAAATAAAGAAATTATAAATTGAAAGGAAAACAAGAAAATGTCTATTTTGCCAATTGGAACAATTGTTTATTTAAAAGAGGGGAGTCAAAAATTAATGATTCTCAATCGTGGGGTTACTATAGAACAGAATGGTGAAAATGTTTTGTTTGACTATTCTGCTGCTTTTTATCCAATGGGACTAAACCCAGAACAGTTGTTTTACTTCAATCGTGATGATGTAGATAAAGTAGTTTATAAAGGCTATAGTGATGAAGAAGAAGAACGGTTCGCCGAAATTTATCAACGTTGGCTTGATGAAAATGCAACAACAATTAAAAAGGGTGTAACAAAATAATGTGCATCTGTAAAGATTATTGCAAAATATCACAATACTTTAAATAGAAATCAAAAACGAGGAGCTACTTTGACATTAAAGAAACTCCTCGTTTTTTTAGTTATTTTCCCATCATACATCTAAGTCCGTATGACTATAAGCCAAAATTTATGATACCAAAATATAGCTTTGTTCCTATAGGATAGGAAGGAGCTGTTTTTATATTGTGGTATAATAAACCAAGACATTTTTTACTTTTCTCTTCTTATTACGGTATCTCTCATGTGGTATAATGGGATAAGGATTGTTCCTCGTTTCAGACGAGTTTATGGATTTCAGGATAAGTTAGCAGGTGAGAAGAGTATTTCTGTCAGCCTCCTATACACCTGTTAACAGCTATCCACGATAAAAGGAGATTGTAGCTTGGTTTTATTAGTATTAGGGATTTTGGTTTTGCTCATTCTAATCTTAAAAAGGAAACAGAAAACTGGTAAAAAAACTGAAGGGAATTCCAAGAAAAGAAATTGGCTATTAATAGGTTGCTTATCCATAGTGATCCCAATGGTAATCTTCACAGTGTTCAGTCCAATTTTTGCTCTAATGGATATGTGGGGGCTGTTTGCCCATGCAAGTCGAACTGAGATTGAGCAAGCTGTGCATCGTTCTTATCAAAATTACGGTCTTACAGGACAGTTTGAGTTAGAAAAATACGAGAAAAACTATACAAGTGTGGGAGGATTTATAATCCACGGTACCTATAGTGAAAATATAGCCGGAAAAACCTATCAGGTTAAAACTCGATTTAAATACTATACTCGCTTTTCGGAAAATGAAACATATAGAAAGACAGATGCAGAGGTTGATTACAAAAATGGTAAAAAAATTTATGATGTTTTCCCAGAATTAGCCTATTTAGGGATTGAGGTTAGTCCAGGCACCAGCGAATTTCTAAAAACACTGGACAGTTCAATCAAAGATCCTAAACTGCCTGATTTGAAGTATCAAGGTATTGGTTTTGAATTTAATAACCAATCTGATAATATCTATCTTTATAATGAAATATTAGAGGAAAATCAAAGCAAGGGCCAAGCTCTGCAAGGAATGTATCCAATGGATGCTCAATATCTTTTCCAAAAAGAGATTTTTATACCGACATTTGAATTTCAATATTTCGTTCCGAAGGAAAAAAGAGATCTCTTGTATGATGACTATCTTAAAGAGCTTGAGACGCTCATGAAGGATTTTTTTGCCAACCAACCCTTACCAAGGGGTCTTTATGCTGTCAAAATTGCTAAGTATGAAGAGGATAAACTTGTCAGTGATAATGGTGTATACTATGTGAGGATTGAAAATCGTCAAGTTGTAAAGCTGTTGCAAAAATTAGAGTAGGAGTTGCTAGGTCTAGGTCAGTTTTTTGTGAAAGAGGCATTTTTGATTTACAAATTTCAACAAGACATTAGCTAGCCTTGTTTCTGCAGCTCTTTCAGTTTATTCTTCCACCTGAATGATGTTCAGGTGGGTTTCTTTTGTTTTTCTCGTCTTCTCACGATATCACGCATATGGTATAATGGAGAAGGACATTTTCTTTTTATTTCTAGAAATACGTATATTTTTTGAAAAAGCACAAATGCTTTCAACAGTAGAAAGTATTTGAGGGATAATCAACGTTGGGAGGCTTTGCAATGAAATTTTCGAAAAAAGCGGTATTTATTGTCATGTTGGTGGGAGTTCTCTTACTTACGCCTTACCTGGGTTATAAATACTATGTGAATAAATATGTTGACCCATACTCTACTTTTTTGTTAAAGAGAAAGATAGTGGATTACAAATATATCGAGGATGGGAAAGCCTTGGCGATTAAGTGGGACTATGATAATCCATTAGACTATTGGCTTACATCACAATCTACCTATGTTTATTGGGTTAGTCCCGTTGCCAGCCAAAATAAGATTGTTCAGGAATACAAAAGATTGGCGATATCGTCTATGTATCGAAATGAGCCTATTGATGATGAATATTGGAAGATTACCGTCTATGATATAAAGACGAAGGACTTCCCTTCCAAAGACTACGATGTTTTTAAAATGACTCGAGATTATGATTCAGACTATATTCCTACAGGGATTGACTCTGTAATCTATATCAGTGAGGGGAGAGAATTGTTAGACATTTATTTAAAAAATGCCAAAAATGGTTCTCTTTCTACCAAGTCTATTGATTTGGATGAGGGGAAGATTGTGGAATTAGGTGAAGGGAAAAATTATATACAATATGCTAAGGCAACAAGTTTTGCCACTTTACTACCAGAGTCTGAAAACTATTTTATGTATAATTGGGAAATCGGAATCTCAAAAGAAGGAAAGTTGGATAAAGATGCCCTTATTCGTCAAAAGTATCCCGAAGCAGCAAAGCTTTTGGAAGATAATAACGGATCAATTGTAGTCTTGGCAGATAAGCCAAGTATTGAAAACAATATGCCAATTTATCAGCTCTTGTATAAGGAAGGAACGAATCTATTTGAAAATGTGAAAATTCCTGCGGAAAACTCAGTAGATGGACAGGAACATATTGTCAACAGTCAGGAAGAGTTTATTAGATACTATCGTAATAAGGAAAAAGGGGACCCTAATCAAAGGTAGTCAAACTCTATCTAACAATATTTTAACTAAGAAGAGAAGGGGAGTTTTGTAATGATTAGTTTAGAGCTGTTGTCTGAAGAAAATAGTCTAGACGTTTATTCTTTTGAAAAAGAAAATCGAGAGTATTTTGAGCGAAATTTACCTCCTAGACCAGCTAACTATTTTGATTTAGAAGGTTTTAAAGAAATCACGAGGGAATTGTTAACGGAACAAAGGAATCGGGATGTCTACATGCATCTTATCAGAGATTCGCAAGGTGTTATGGTCGGAAGAATCAATTTAAGTGTCTTAGAGAATGATCGAAAAACAGCAGAACTTGGGTATAGGATTGGGGAAAATGTTAGCAACCTAGGTTATGCTAGCGAAGCGGTTAAACTCGTTTTAGACAAGGCCTTTACGACTTATGGTTTCAATAGAATCATTGCAGGAACAGCAACGGGTAATCTAGCCTCTCAGAGGGTGCTTATAAAAAATGGCTTCACCTTTAGTAGAATGATAGAAAATGACTTACACATTCATAATGAGTGGGTTCATACAGCAGTATTTGAGATAAGGAGGCCATAATATCATTATTTCCAGTCCACTGACAAGGTTAATGGAGTCATCAATCTTTACAGACATTCAAGAATGTTTTCTTGGATGTCTTTTTTGTTCAGAATAGATAAGTGGTGCTGTTTAAACTTGATTTTCCCAGTGGACAATTGTTCACTTTTTTTATATAATAAAACTAAACTAAATTGGTTGAGTTTTGAAAAATGTAAGCTCAATCATCAATTGATCTTTCTAAGGGAGATATTCTCAATAAAGCATCGCACTAGGGGGTGAATCATGTACCAACCAGAAAAACTCAAGGCTCGGAGAAAAGAGTTAAAATTGACACAGAAGGAAATTGCAGAGGAATTGGGGATTAGTTTTCAGGCTTACTCGGCTTGGGAACGTGGAATTAAGGAACCATCCAAGGAGAAGGTTGCTCAGCTAGAAAATATTTTAAAGGTGGCAAAGGGATATTTCACCCAAATTGAGATTGTCCGTCTCTACAATAGTCTCTCCAAACAAGGGAAGGAAAAGGTTGTTCTCTATGCTCGCAACCTAGCTCAAGAGGAACAAGCCCAGAAGGTTGCGGATATGTCAAAACGACTCTACGAATATCGTGTCTATGAACGCATGTCAGCAGGGATCGGGGCATCAGTCTACGGTGACCAGAATTTTGATACGGTTTACTTTAATGAGGAACTAGCCCATGATTTTGCATCTTGGGTATCTGGGGACTCTATGGAACCTAAATATCAAAATGGTTCAGTGGCTTTGATTCGAGAGACTGGATTTGATTATGATGGGGCGGTTTATGCAGTGGTTTGCAACAACCAGACCTATATCAAACGGGTTTATCGGGAGGAAGATGGCTTGCGTCTGGTCTCTATCAATCCTAAATACAAGGACATTTTCATTTCCTATGAGGAAGATCCTCGTATTGTAGGGATTATAGTTGGGAACTTTGTGCCAATGGAGGGCTAGCCTATGGGCTACTTTGATTATTCCAGAGAGCCCAAAAGTGATATTGCCTTTGTCGATATGAAATCCTTTTATGCCAGTGTCGAGTGTGTGAAAAGGGGTTTGCATCCGCTGAAGACCTCGCTTTGTGTCATGAGTCGCGCGGATAATTCGACTGGTCTTATTCTAGCCTCCTCTCCCATGTTTAAGAAGATTTTTGGCAAGTCCAATGTTGGTCGGGCCTATGATCTGCCCTTTGATATCAAGACCCGCAAATTTTCCTACTATAACGCCAGAAAGCAAGGATTGCCTACAGATTCAGACTATGTGCGTTACATCGAAGATTGGGCACAAGTCACCTTGATTGTGCCACCTCGGATGGACGAGTATATAGCAGTCAATATGGAAATCCAGCGAATCTTTCAAAACTATGGGAGTCCAGAGGATATTTATCCTTACTCTATCGATGAGGGTTTTATTGACCTGACTAGTTCGCTCAACTATTTCATCCCAGACAAGAATCTCTCTCGCAAAGACAAGCTGGATATGCTTTCTGCTCGTATTCAGAGGGATATTTGGAGGCAGACAGGGATCTACTCTACGGTGGGTATGTCCAATGCCAATCCCTTACTTGCCAAGTTGGCTCTGGATAATGAGGCCAAGCATACCCCGACCATGAGGGCCAACTGGTCTTACCAGGATGTGGAAGAGAAGGTCTGGGCCATTTCCAAGATGACGGATTTTTGGGGGATTGGCAGGCGGATGGAGAAACGCTTGCATTCTCTGGGGATTTTTTCGATTAAAGAACTAGCCACCAGCAACCCAGACCAGCTAAAGAAAGCTCTGGGTCAGGCTGGCCTGCGTTTGTGGTTTCATGCTAATGGGATTGATGAGAGCAATGTTCACAGGCCCTATAAAGCCAAGTCCCAGGGATTAGGCAATTCTCAAATCTTGCCGAGAGACTACGTGAAGCTACGGGATATTGAAATTATTCTCCGAGAAATGGCAGAGCAGGTGGCTATTAGATTGAGAAGGGCGGGAAAGAAAACAACCCTTGTCTCTCTCTATGTTGGTTTCTCTAAACAGGAAGTCAGGCCGTCTATTCATACACAAATGAAGGTTGAACCGACCAATAATACAGCTATCTTAACGGATTATGTTTTGAAGCTATTTCATAATAAATACACTTCTGGAGCGGTCAGAAGTGTCGGAGTCAACTATTCAGGATTTGTGGACGAGTCCTTTGGCTTAATCTCTCTCTTTGATGATGTTGACAAGTTAGAAAAAGAAGAAAGGCTCCAGACAGCCATTGACTCCATTCGGGAACAATTTGGTTTTACCTCCCTCTTAAAGGCCAACGCACTGGAAGAAGCCTCTAGGAGTCTTGCTAGAAGCAAGCTGATTGGGGGGCATTCTGCTGGAGGATTAGATGGACTAAAATGATTGATCGTTCTTATTTACCCTTTAAATCTGCGCGTGACTATCAAGATCCAGGGATGCAGAAGTGGATGGGCTTTTTCCTCTCAGAGCATACTAGTTCACTCGGTGAAGAAAGAAATCGGGTTGCTTTTTCGACGAGTTTGAATCCCGTTAAGAAGTTGATCTTGCTTTCACAGCTTTATGTCGGGCAACTGAAGGGATGCTTTGTGGTCAAGGAAAAGAAACAAAAAACGACTATTGTCGGCAAGGTAAGCGAATTATCACCTCAAACTCTATCTATTAGGACCAATGAGGGCTATAGACTGATAGAGATTGTAGATGTCCTCGAAATTCGACTGTGGGAGGAGGGAGTTTATGACTAGAAAAGAGTTGTATGAAAACAAACTGCAGATGGATTATTTTTCTGATGCCTATATTCGTTTTGAAGAGGATTTTCAAAAATACTCTGCTATGAATGTACCACTGACTTTTTTGATCGATGATATCCTACGCACCATGGCGATGAATCAGAAAAGCTACTTTGTCTTAAACAAGGAAAATGCCAAGGATGGGCGGGAGCATCGCTTTTATTTTAGGGTGGTGACGGAAAAAGAGTGTCCCAGAAATCGAACCTATGCATATGCTGGACTCAAAAATAGTAGTCAGTGACTAGGTGTGGAAGAGGAAAGTCTGATTTAGGAAAGATGGCTTGTGAGCGTCAGAAAATCTCATGGTATTGGAATTCGAAACACCATCTTTTATCTGTGGAGTTCTTGCAGAAACTTATGATGGTAATTCTGATGAGATAAGACAAGGGGCACTCTCTTTTTTGGATGAGCGTTTATTTGAAAACGTGGTTGGATTTGAGAACAGCTATCTTCAATGATCATCTTACTTTATAGAGTCATACCAAAACATCCATGTACATTTGTGGATGTTTTTTAATTTTACAGATAGAAAAAGAGAAGACCAAATGGTCTTCTCAACGGGGGAACTGAGTCATTAGAAAGAATCAATCAAAGAGGGTTATTAGTCTTTGAAATTCTTTTGGAAAATGAGGAGAGACAAGATAGAAGTAATGGCTGCCAAGAAGAGGAAGGCAGTTGCTTCTTGTTCCCCAGTTGCAGGGAGTAGTCTTTCCTTGTCTTCTTTGATTGTAGCTGTAACAGGAGCTTTTTCATCTTTTGATGATGAATTATCTGTTACGGCTGGAGCAGGTTTTTCAGTCTCTCTTGGTAGAACATACTCAGGAAGAGTCACAACTGGTGGCGCTTCTGTTCCAACTGAGCTTTGTTTGCTACCTACCTCAATCACTCGATCTTGAGCTGGAGTTGCTTCTGTTTGGAGAACCTTGCGATTGTCACCGTCTACTTCAACATACTCGACTAAGAGACCGTCTTTCCCTTCTGATAGAACTTGCTCTTTTCCTTTGTCTAATTGTGGGTTTTCGCGACGAATAGTCTTGAACGGTACGACCTTATTGACGATTTCCAAGCTTGGAAGTGTAAAGACAAGGTCTTTAACCCCTTCCTCAGGACTTGAAGAAGTAATTGGTTTCTCAGGCTGAGCCGGTTTTTCCGGTTGCGCTGGAGTTTCCGGTTGAGCAGGTTTCTCAGGTTGCGCTGGAGTTTCCGGTTGAACTGGTTTTTCCGGTTGAACTGGTTTTTCCGGTTGCGCTGGATTTTCAGGCTGAACTGGTTTTTCCGGTTGAACTGGCTTTTCAGGCTGAGCCGGAGTTTCAGGCTGAGCCGGTTGTTCAGGTTGAGCAGGTTTCTCAGGCTGAGCCGGTTTTTCCGATTGCGCTGGAGTTTCCGGTTGAGTTGGTTGTTCCGGTTGAGCTGGCTTTTCAGGCTGAGCCGGAGTTTCCGGTTGAGTTGGTTTTTCAGGCTGAGCTGGTTTCTCAGGTTGAGCAGGTTTCTCAGGCTGAGCCGGTTTCTCAGGTTGAGTCGGATTTTCAGGCTGAACTGGTTT
>NZ_JAPVZF010000012.1:0-4718 GCF_041432195.1 Streptococcus sp. 27098_8_23
TATTGGAAACGATAGCTAATACCGCATAAGAGTAGATGTCGCATGACATTTGCTTGAAAGGTGCAATTGCATCACTACCAGATGGACCTGCGTTGTATTAGCTAGTTGGTGAGGTAACGGCTCACCAAGGCAACGATACATAGCCGACCTGAGAGGGTGATCGGCCACACTGGGACTGAGACACGGCCCAGACTCCTACGGGAGGCAGCAGTAGGGAATCTTCGGCAATGGACGGAAGTCTGACCGAGCAACGCCGCGTGAGTGAAGAAGGTTTTCGGATCGTAAAGCTCTGTTGTAAGAGAAGAACGAGTGTGAGAGTGGAAAGTTCACACTGTGACGGTATCTTACCAGAAAGGGACGGCTAACTACGTGCCAGCAGCCGCGGTAATACGTAGGTCCCGAGCGTTGTCCGGATTTATTGGGCGTAAAGCGAGCGCAGGCGGTTAGATAAGTCTGAAGTTAAAGGCTGTGGCTTAACCATAGTACGCTTTGGAAACTGTTTAACTTGAGTGCAAGAGGGGAGAGTGGAATTCCATGTGTAGCGGTGAAATGCGTAGATATATGGAGGAATACCGGTGGCGAAAGCGGCTCTCTGGCTTGTAACTGACGCTGAGGCTCGAAAGCGTGGGGAGCAAACAGGATTAGATACCCTGGTAGTCCACGCCGTAAACGATGAGTGCTAGGTGTTAGACCCTTTCCGGGGTTTAGTGCCGCAGCTAACGCATTAAGCACTCCGCCTGGGGAGTACGACCGCAAGGTTGAAACTCAAAGGAATTGACGGGGGCCCGCACAAGCGGTGGAGCATGTGGTTTAATTCGAAGCAACGCGAAGAACCTTACCAGGTCTTGACATCCCTCTGACCGCTCTAGAGATAGAGTTTTCCTTCGGGACAGAGGTGACAGGTGGTGCATGGTTGTCGTCAGCTCGTGTCGTGAGATGTTGGGTTAAGTCCCGCAACGAGCGCAACCCCTATTGTTAGTTGCCATCATTCAGTTGGGCACTCTAGCGAGACTGCCGGTAATAAACCGGAGGAAGGTGGGGATGACGTCAAATCATCATGCCCCTTATGACCTGGGCTACACACGTGCTACAATGGCTGGTACAACGAGTCGCAAGCCGGTGACGGCAAGCTAATCTCTTAAAGCCAGTCTCAGTTCGGATTGTAGGCTGCAACTCGCCTACATGAAGTCGGAATCGCTAGTAATCGCGGATCAGCACGCCGCGGTGAATACGTTCCCGGGCCTTGTACACACCGCCCGTCACACCACGAGAGTTTGTAACACCCGAAGTCGGTGAGGTAACCTTTTAGGAGCCAGCCGCCTAAGGTGGGATAGATGATTGGGGTGAAGTCGTAACAAGGTAGCCGTATCGGAAGGTGCGGCTGGATCACCTCCTTTCTAAGGATAAGGAACTGCACATTGGTCTTGTTTAGTCTTGAGAGGTCTTGTGGGGCCTTAGCTCAGCTGGGAGAGCGCCTGCTTTGCACGCAGGAGGTCAGCGGTTCGATCCCGCTAGGCTCCATTGGTGAGAAATCACCAAGTAATGCACATTGAAAATTGAATATCTATATCAAATAGTAACAAGAAAATAAACCGAAACGCTGTAGTATTAAAAGAGTTTATGACTGAAAGGTCAAAAAATAAGGTTAAGTTAATAAGGGCGCACGGTGGATGCCTTGGCACTAGGAGCCGAAGAAGGACGTGACAAACGACGATATGCCTTGGGTAGCTGTAAGTAAGCGATGATCCAGGGATTTCCGAATGGGGGAACCCAACAGGTACTACCTGTTACCCACATCTGTTAAGGATGTGAGGAGGAAGACGCAGTGAACTGAAACATCTAAGTAGCTGCAGGAAGAGAAAGCAAAAGCGATTGCCTTAGTAGCGGCGAGCGAAACGGCAGGAGGGCAAACCGAAGAGTTTACTCTTCGGGGTTGTAGGACTGCAATGTGGACTCAAAGATTATAGAAGAATGATTTGGGAAGATCAGCCAAAGAGAGTAACAGCCTCGTATTTAAAATAGTCTTTGTACCTAGCAGTATCCTGAGTACGGCGGGACACGTGAAATCCCGTCGGAATCTGGGAGGACCATCTCCCAACCCTAAATACTCCCTAGTGACCGATAGTGAACCAGTACCGTGAGGGAAAGGTGAAAAGCACCCCGGGAGGGGAGTGAAATAGAACCTGAAACCGTGTGCCTACAACAAGTTCGAGCCCGTTAATGGGTGAGAGCGTGCCTTTTGTAGAATGAACCGGCGAGTTACGATATGATGCGAGGTTAAGTTGAAGAGACGGAGCCGCAGGGAAACCGAGTCTGAATAGGGCGCTTTAGTATTATGTCGTAGACCCGAAACCATGTGACCTACCCATGAGCAGGTTGAAGGTGCGGTAAGACGCACTGGAGGACCGAACCAGGGCACGTTGAAAAGTGCTTGGATGACTTGTGGGTAGCGGAGAAATTCCAAACGAACTTGGAGATAGCTGGTTCTCTCCGAAATAGCTTTAGGGCTAGCGTCGACATCAAGATTCTTGGAGGTAGAGCACTGTTTGGGTGAGGGGTCCATCCCGGATTACCAATCTCAGATAAACTCCGAATGCCAATGAATTATGGTCGGCAGTCAGACTGCGAGTGCTAAGATCCGTAGTCGAAAGGGAAACAGCCCAGACCACCAGCTAAGGTCCCAAAATAATTGTTAAGTGGAAAAGGATGTGGGGTTGCACAGACAACTAGGATGTTAGCTTAGAAGCAGCTATTCATTCAAAGAGTGCGTAATAGCTCACTAGTCGAGTGACCCTGCGCCGAAAATGTACCGGGGCTAAAACAATTTACCGAAGCTGTGGATACCTTTATAGGTATGGTAGGAGAGCGTTCTATGTGTGAAGAAGGTATACCGTGAGGAGTGCTGGAACGCATAGAAGTGAGAATGCCGGTATGAGTAGCGAAAGACAGGTGAGAATCCTGTCCACCGTAAGACTAAGGTTTCCAGGGGAAGGCTCGTCCGCCCTGGGTTAGTCGGGACCTAAGGAGAGACCGAAAGGTGTATCCGATGGACAACAGGTTGATATTCCTGTACTAGAGTATGTAGTGATGGAGGGACGCAGTAGGCTAACTAAAGCAGACGAATGGAAGTGTCTGTCTAAGCAGTGAGGTGTGATATGAGTCAAATGCTTATATCTATAACATTGAGCTGTGATGGGGAGCGAAGTTTAGTAGCGAAGTTAGTGACGTCACACTGCCAAGAAAAGCTTCTAGCGTTTAAACATACTCTACCCGTACCGCAAACCGACACAGGTAGTCGAGGCGAGTAGCCTCAGGTGAGCGAGAGAACTCTCGTTAAGGAACTCGGCAAAATGACCCCGTAACTTCGGGAGAAGGGGTGCTGACTTTAAGTCAGCCGCAGTGAATAGGCCCAAGCAACTGTTTATCAAAAACACAGCTCTCTGCTAAATCGTAAGATGATGTATAGGGGGTGACGCCTGCCCGGTGCTGGAAGGTTAAGAGGAGTGCTTAGGAGTAATCCGAAGGTATGAATTGAAGCCCCAGTAAACGGCGGCCGTAACTATAACGGTCCTAAGGTAGCGAAATTCCTTGTCGGGTAAGTTCCGACCCGCACGAAAGGCGTAATGATTTGGGCACTGTCTCAACGAGAGACTCGGTGAAATTTTAGTACCTGTGAAGATGCAGGTTACCCGCGACAGGACGGAAAGACCCCATGGAGCTTTACTGCAGTTTGATATTGAGTGTCTGTACCACATGTACAGGATAGGTAGGAGTCTAAGAGATCGGGACGCCAGTTTCGAAGGAGACGTTGTTGGGATACTACCCTTGTGTTATGGCCACTCTAACCCGGATAGGTTATCCCTATCGGAGACAGTGTCTGACGGGCAGTTTGACTGGGGCGGTCGCCTCCTAAAAGGTAACGGAGGCGCCCAAAGGTTCCCTCAGAATGGTTGGAAATCATTCGCAGAGTGTAAAGGTATAAGGGAGCTTGACTGCGAGAGCTACAACTCGAGCAGGGACGAAAGTCGGGCTTAGTGATCCGGTGGTTCCGTATGGAAGGGCCATCGCTCAACGGATAAAAGCTACCCTGGGGATAACAGGCTTATCTCCCCCAAGAGTTCACATCGACGGGGAGGTTTGGCACCTCGATGTCGGCTCGTCGCATCCTGGGGCTGTAGTCGGTCCCAAGGGTTGGGCTGTTCGCCCATTAAAGCGGCACGCGAGCTGGGTTCAGAACGTCGTGAGACAGTTCGGTCCCTATCCGTCGCGGGCGTAGGAAATTTGAGAGGATCTGCTCCTAGTACGAGAGGACCAGAGTGGACTTACCGCTGGTGTACCAGTTGTCTTGCCAAAGGCATCGCTGGGTAGCTATGTAGGGAAGGGATAAACGCTGAAAGCATCTAAGTGTGAAACCCACCTCAAGATGAGATTTCCCATGATTTTATATCAGTAAGAGCCCTGAGAGATGATCAGGTAGATAGGTTAGAAGTGGAAGTGTGGCGACACATGTAGCGGACTAATACTAATAGCTCGAGGACTTATCCAAAGTAACTGAGAATACGAAGTGTGAGGTTTTCTTGGTATTTGATAGATATTCAATTTTGAGTAGGTATTACTCAGAGTTAAGTGACGATAGCCTAGGAGATACACCTGTACCCATGCCGAACACAGTAGTTAAGCCCTAGAACGCCGGAAGTAGTTGGGGGTTGCCCCCTGTG
>NZ_JAPVZF010000013.1:0-689 GCF_041432195.1 Streptococcus sp. 27098_8_23
ACCTGCGACACCTTGGTCCCAAACCAAGTACTCTACCAAGCTGAGCTACTTCCCGCGTTAAATAAAAAAATGCACCCTAGAGGAGTCGAACCTCTAACCGCCTGATTCGTAGTCAGGTACTCTATCCAGTTGAGCTAAGGGTGCTCATCATTATATGCCGAGGACCGGAATCGAACCGGTACGATCGTTACCAATCGCAGGATTTTAAGTCCTGTGCGTCTGCCAGTTCCGCCACCCCGGCCTCTCTAAGCGAACGACGGGATTCGAACCCGCGACCCCCACCTTGGCAAGGTGGTGTTCTACCACTGAACTACGTTCGCATCGACCTCTTATTCTATATAAAAAAATGCCGGCTACATGACTTGAACACGCGACCCTCTGATTACAAATCAGATGCTCTACCAACTGAGCTAAGCCGGCTACTTTCTATTATGCGGGTTAAGGGACTTGAACCCCCACGCCGTTAAGCGCCAGATCCTAAATCTGGTGCGTCTGCCAATTCCGCCAAACCCGCAAATATGACCCGTACTGGGCTCGAACCAGTGACCCATTGATTAAAAGTCAATTGCTCTACCAACTGAGCTAACGAGTCTAAAATAACTTCCGTTATCTTAAACGGTCCCGACGGGAATCGAACCCGCGATCTTCGCCGTGACAGGGCGACGTGATAACCGCTACACTACGGGACC
>NZ_JAPVZF010000014.1:0-653 GCF_041432195.1 Streptococcus sp. 27098_8_23
TGAACCCCGATACTGAGACCTTCACGGGAGATACGCACCAAGAGCTTGAAGAGTTCCGCCTCATAGGCTTCTTCCTTGAAGGCCTCATAGCTATCTAAGAGGATGACAATAGCCGGCTCTTCCTGACCACTGGCTTGACGGTAGAGGTCTAAGGTCCCAACACCATAGTCCGCAAGGAGTTTCTTACGACGGTTGAGTTCTCTCTCCATGATTCGTACAAATTTAGAGATCTTCTCTGTTTGGTCCAAAAGCATGGTATCCGCCACCTGTGGAAGCTTGGACAATGGAGCCAAACCATTGGTACCAAAGTCCATCAAGTACATGGTAAGGGCCTTGGGACTGAATTTGCGAGCCAAGTCCATACCAGCTGTCTGAAGGAAGGTGGTCTTTCCTGTACCCGGACTTCCGTAGAGGAGGATATGACCATCCTTGGAGAGATTGATAGAGACAGCTTCCTGCTTCTGAGCCTGCGGGATATCTGCCATTCCAAGTAGAACAGATAGTGGTTTCTCTTGTGCCCAGGCTACTGCTGGTTGCACTTCTTCCAGTTCGTCTAGCGTAATGCGCTCCTTAAGTGGTGGTAACCATGGCTGTGGTACTGGAGGAATCTCTTGTTCTTCACACAAGAGCTGGATATGGTGCACTATCGCATC
>NZ_JAPVZF010000015.1:0-571 GCF_041432195.1 Streptococcus sp. 27098_8_23
AACTAGCACAGGTCCTCAGGGTGTTCCACAAACAGGCACTCCAACCTTCCAAGGTGGTGACCCACTGGTTCCAATCGATGAAACAGTTGAACCAGCCTTCGAAGATGGAAGCAAAGAGAAATCTATTCCAGGTCAAGGAACTTACACGATTGCACCAGACGGAACTGTAACTTTCACACCAGACAAACAGTTTGTTGGAAACCCAGATCCAGTCACAGTCAAACGCGTAGATAAGAACGGCACCCCAGTCACTGCGACTTACAGTCCAGAGTTTACGAAAGTGACCCCAACAGGTACTGGTGCAACCAGCACAGGTCCTCAAGGTGTTCCACAAACGGGCACTCCAAGCTTCCAAGGCGGCGATCCACTGGTTCCAATCGATGAAACAGTAGAGCCAACTTTCGAAGATGGAAGTAAAGAGAAATCTATTCCAGGTCAAGGAACTTACACGATTGCACCAGATGGTACAGTGACCTTCACACCAGACAAACAGTTTGTTGGAAACCCAGATCCAGTCACAGTCAAACGTGTTGATAAGAATGGCACTCCAGTCACTGCGACCTACAGTCCA